>NZ_JBHZPG010000069.1:0-5970 GCF_042788005.1 Peribacillus sp. YIM B13472 | reverse complement strand
ACAGGCCATTGAAGATCGAATTAGGAATACAGCTTAAGATTTAACTTTTTAGTGTCCAAAATATTGACTCAAATCCATTATTGTTATTATCACTTACATTTTATTTAGCATTCCAAAATAAGATTGAATGGATATTAATTATTTTCTTTGCACTTACAGTCGTTTGGATTTTTTATTCTCTTGAGAAAACTATTGAAATCACCACTAAGCAGAACGAACATTCAGATTTGCCGATAAGGTCATTCCATGCACTTTTTCCTACAAGAAAAAAAGAGTTTAAAAGGATTTATGACTTTATAATTGATTTGGATGTTTATGATCCTTACGCTTTAGCAATAAGTGCTGCATGGGGAGAAGGGAAGACAAGCTTTGTAAATGCTATAATTGAAAATTTAAAAGCAGATAATAATGAAGTAATATTCGTACAACCAATGATATTGGATACAAGAGAAAAATTGTTGAATTATGTATTCGGTCAGATAGAAATCATTTTAAACAATTATAAGATATATACAGGGAAAGGCAGTCCGTATCAAAATTATTTTAATTTATTATTAAAATTTGTAGTTAATAAAAATATTAATAAAGTAGCGAGTTTTTTTGATATATTTCCAGAAGATAAACAAGGAGATTTGCGGGATTTTAAGGAGAGTTTAGAATGTAATTTAAAAAAATTAATTGAACAGAATAAGAGAATTGTGATTATTATTGATGATTTGGATAGAGTCGAAGAAGAAACTATTTATAATACATTAACATTTATTAAAGAAATTGTTGATTTAAAAGGGGTTATTGTATTATTTATTGTTGATTACGAAAAAATCGTGTCCGAAAGAATTACCATTGATTATTTGGAGAAATTCATTAATACCAAATTTGAATTAACGAAAATTGATAAAGAAGAAATTATTAATCATTATTTTCAATCCATTTTCCCAGTATATAATAACCCATTTATAATTAATGAAATTAAAGAATTAGAAACAAATTTTAATTATTACTTAAATGACATTACCACTACGATACATCAATGGCTTGAGAGCGAAAAAAAGAAACTAGATGTACCGCAAGAAAATAATAAAAAAATTGATGAACTAGTTATAGTAGACCATTCGAATAGAATAAATGAGGTTAATAATGAGTTTATTGACTTTAAAAATAAACTCAGCAATCCAAGATACATAAAAAAAATAATCTCAGGAGTAAGAGAAAGTTTTAACTTTATTGAACATGACCTTTCTCGGAATGATCCGATTGTATTTGTGGAAAATGAAGAAATTAAAATTAACCAACTTATATTTAAATTAAATATATTTAAAGTATTATTCAAAGAGATGTATGAAATGATTCTTGACTTAGGCACCATAGGGGATTTTGTAGAAAAGAACCTTAACAACATAATTGTGAAATCTTTTTTTAAGGAAACTAAAAAAGATATTTTATTCTTTGAAAACGAACAAATTATACGTGATATGAAGTTTGAATTTTATAACTCATTAATCTATTCAGATAGTATATCTCTTGAGATTTTTTCTGAAATTAAAACAGAACATGAAAAAATAATAGAGAAAATTGATTCTATTGAAGAATTAGATTTAGAACAATGGAATTTTAATTCCCTTACAAAATTACTTGTGGCAATAAATTCCTCACAAGGTACAGAAAAAGCTGATGTTTTGATCAAATGGATTAAATCATTTGCTAATATAACAGTTACCTTAGCTACAAGAAATAAAATTTCTTTAGGCCAAGTTTTCGAGTTGTTAGGGGATACATCTAGAAATACTCTTATTAAATATCCAGAGTATCTTGAAGAAATTTCGTTAGTAATAAGTACTTCAAATATTGAGTTTTTGAATAATAAAGAAAAATCAGCTTCGGAATACTATTTAGGAGCAATAGAACTACCGATAATTTTTGATGTTAAATCTCAAATACAAATGATAAGTTGGTTATATAAGTTTGAAGATACTAATTATACACTTGGTAGTCTAAAGGACTCTTTTGATAGTGTTACATCTTTAAAAAGTCTAAATGAACTACTATTAGGGGATTTATTAGAAGTCAAAGTAAATAATCATCCAGAAAATCCAATTGAGTGTTTTGTGAATATATTTAAATTAATGAAGGAGAAAATATTAAATATCCATAGAAACAATAATGAGACTTTAGAGGCCTTCAAGTATTACGAAGAAAAAATACAAAATTTTATTCAAATATATAAACTCAAGAATAAGCTATCAGAACATCTATCACTAGTAACAATTAACAATACTAATAGATTCGAAATACAAACTGGTACTCCATCAAAAGTAGAATTATTGCAAAGAATTAATCAGTTATATAATTACCTAGGAGAAACAAAAAATTCAATAGAGTATAACCATTTTAGATATTTTCACTCAATACTTAACGATATTGGGTGGTTAAATGATCGAATTTTAAATGAAGAAGAATTTAACAAATTACAACAAATTTTCAATACTTTAAAGTTGAAATTTAATGAAAATAAAATGTTATACGATGATAATAGTTGGTATTATTGTCAGATTAAACTTAATGAAATAAAAATAAGGTTCGTATCCTGAGAAGAGGTAAGAGTGCGAGAAATTAACATTCTCGCACTCTCGTGTATAAAATTGAATAGAGGGATTATCACTTGGTAAAACAGATTAATGAAATAGAAAATAATAGGTAGTTGCGCGAGCTTTAGTATTTGGATAAAAGTTAGGTTAAAATGATAACTAAAATTAGGTGGGGTATTATGGATATAAACAGTGCAGTCAAAGAAATCATAAAGGAAAATACTAAAACAGACAACCATACTTGAAAAGGGAACGTAATGCTGAAATTTTCCGATTGACGGATACCTTTTCTGCTTTTTTTGTTTCCTTCTTATTTATAGATTTAACCGGTTTATAAATGGTAACTACTGATACGCCATATTCGCCGCTTAATTCTCTGACCGAATTACCTGAGTGATAAAGATCTACAATAGCAATATCAAGGAAATGGGACAAGTATTGTGCATTTATTGAATTGAAACTAGAGAAGGAAATTAGGGTTGCTGTGGAGAATAAGAAAATATGGGTTTTGTAAATGAGGTTGTAACAGAGTATGACCAATCTGTTGAACATATTGTTTACTGCCTGCTAGCTAAGGATTGGAATAATTAGACTCATACCCTAATGAACTATCAGGTGCGTTTGTTAGTAACTGGATCTAACTTTAGGGTGTTTTTGCTTGTTTACTAACGGGGGCAAAAAGGGAGTAGCAAAATAATACTTTGATATAATTAATAATATGATAAAAAAAACCAGCGAGGTAAACATGAATAAAATAACTTTGAAAGAATTATCATTTGAAAATCACAAGATAACCTTTCATAAAGGTTTAAACTATATTATAGGTGCTAACAATACTGGAAAAACAACAATGTATAACATGATACAGTTTGTTTTGGGGATAAAAAAGGAAATAAATATGTCACTTAAAAGACATAACTTCTCAACTCCTGTTTCCTTATTATGTAATATAGGAGAACAAGAGGTACTATTTGAGCGGCATTTTAACTCTGAATATTTAAATATTCAGTATGGAATCACTAATGAATATGTTAAACATATGTCATTAAGGTTAAAAGAGGTATATGATATTTTATTTGAACCATTCTTTGTATTAGAGAAAGAAGATGGTGCTGCATATGAAATTTTAAAGCATTCATTTTTATCAGAAAGTCGATTCGATGTTTCCAGAGGAAGAAATGAAATTTTTAAGAAAATTTTGGGAATAAATGTATTATATATGAAACAAGCTAATAAAGATTATAATGATTTAAAAATAAAGGTAGATAAAGAAAAGAATTCCATAGAATTATTAGAAACTTTTATACATAGAGTTCTAGATAAAAATAATAAACTAAACACTAACGACAGTGTAAAGTTTAAAGATTTATTAGAAAACGAATATAAATTGGAAAAAGAAAATTATATAACAAATTATGAATTTTTACATACTGCGAAGCAAGCGATTATTAGGAATGAGGAATATCTTGATGAGTATTTTGATAAAAGAGTTTCCTTAATTGAACCCTATTATTTAGATTTTATAGCTTATTTTTCTATAGGATATAACATAATTGATTTTCGGGATTTCTATAAGTCAAATCATAACCAAAAAGCTATCCTTTCCGGAAGTATATTCTATATTACACTCTTATGTTTCATGATTGCTCTGAATAGAAGTGGTTATGATGAGAAACATAATGGATGCGGTTTACTAATAAGTGACTTATCACTGTATGAACTAGATTTTAATTCTCAGAGAAACCTTGAAAAACTACTGAGACAAGAAAGTCAATCTGGAATGTTACAGTTTGTTGAATTTACTGGAAAACAAACCAAGGAGCTTTCAGCTGATAGTATAGTTTTTGATTTAAACTCAGTGGAGAGATTTTTATGAGTGAAGAAAAAAATTCCAAAGCTACTTTATATATATCCTTAGCAACTTTGATTTTAGGTATATTAGGATTTCTTTTTGGTGATAACGTTAAAGAACAGTTATCTGGACCACAGTTAAATTTGAATTCCACAAAACTCAATATGAACTTGCCAAGTAAATTTGATGAAATTATCAATGATTATTCTAATAAAAATGATGTTCCTAACTTACCAGATTCTTATCGAGTAATTAGCATTGAAAATCAAGGATCATCACCGTCAAAAAACTTAAGATTAGTAATAAATTTAGATGGTGAAATTTATGATTATAAGGTTAACAGTACAGAAAAAATAAAAGAACATAAAATTAACAAAAATGAATTAGTTGTTGAAACTGAAAGGTTGTCAACAAATGCTCAAATATTGTTAGAGGTATGGTTAAAAAACACTAATAACAAATTTCAAATAAATTATGCAGATGATAGAGACAGTAAACAATTAAAACAAGATAAGCCACAAACTGGAAATAATTTATTTGAAAACATCATGATTATTTTGTCTTTAATTTCAATGGCTATTTTCGTTTATTCAAAAATTAAATTAAGTTCCGGAGAAAAGTTTAGAGAAATAAATTTTAAAAATCAGGAATTAGAGATACAATATAAAACGATGTTAGAAAATTTGAAAGAAGAAAGTGACAACGAACTAAAAGAAAAAGTAGAAGAAGATGAAAAGGCGGATGATGTATATAATAGGTTAGAAGCATTTATTAAAAACTCCCGCAAAAATCTTTAGTGTAGAAAAGGCATACGCGAATATCTGATTTAGCTATATCTCATAACCTCAATAAATTAGCAATAATAAAAATAAAAATATCGGTACGTTAGCATTCCTGTAGTTCATTATTTTTCAGCTTTGAAAAAAAGGGCTCTTCAGTAAGATATGAGTAAGAAACCACTCTAGCTCAAAACCTTAGAAGGAACCCTACTATGAAGTTTAAAATGCAAGATAAACAAAATCAACTAATAGAGAGAATTTCCGATAATCACCTTCTTGTTGGAGTGGAGATTGCCCAACAATTACATGTGGCTAGAGCAGTAAATTTCCGTGGAATGGTAGTCGGAGATCCACTTGCATTTGAAAATAAGGAAGATGGGGTAGTGTTGATGTAATTCCTGATGTAACATACTATCAGTTAATCGACAATTCATTGGATGATTTTCTTGATAATTTTTACGAAGAAAACTATCCAGCAATATACGAGTTAGAACAAAAAGCGTTTACAGATTGGTTTGGTCAATGTTGAAAAAAGTCAGGTGGGGATATATTGAATTTACCATCGTTCTTTGTTTTCCACGACGATACTAAATCATATGAGTTAAAAAATAATCAATGGATTGATGATGAAGAAAAATGGTCATAAAAAACGATGAAGAATGCCTATATATAGGCATTCCAGACTGTAGACAAACTCGATGAAAATCGAGTTTGTCTATTTTTATGGCTTGTACAATTTGGACGTTGATTTCCA
>NZ_JBHZPG010000068.1:0-7429 GCF_042788005.1 Peribacillus sp. YIM B13472 | reverse complement strand
CGATAGCGAAGAGGTCACACCCGTTCCCATTCCGAACACGGCAGTTAAGCTCTTCAGCGCCGATGGTAGTTGGGGGTTTCCCCCTGTGAGAGTAGGACGCCGCCAAGCAATGTTTATCACATCAATTAGGATTCATAAACCCGTATAAACAGGTTCAAATCCTATCTACGCATTCTAAACCTTAGGATTATCCTAAGGTTTTTTTGTATAAATTCCACAATTCGTTGGAAAGGCTTATTAATAGCATGATTTTGGTAGGGGGCTTCTCGAATGACCAGTAAAGAAGAAATCCTGGACAATAAACAAATTCTTCATTCTTTTGCGAAATGGTTAATGGGTCAAAATAAATCCGATGGTACGATTAAAACCTATGTGGGAGTCATCTCCCAGCTTCTTCAATGGTTTAAAGATGAGGCGGAAGAGATTGAAAAATCCCACGTCCAAACCTATTTAGACGATATGGAACAGTCAAACAAGAGTGGAGGAACGATTGAAAAACATTATTCAGCCATTACCATGTTTTCCAGGTTCCTTGATAAACCCGAAATCGTCCACAACATCGATCGTAAAGCAAAGGAAAAGAAAGAAGATCCGCCAAAAGCCCTGAACAAGCTTGAGCAAGCTGCTCTCCTAAAAGAAATCGAGGCCTCTGGGCATTTCAGGAATATTGCTATTGTCTACACAATGATTCATACGGGTATCCGGGTGTCCGAACTTTGTGATTTGAACCATAGTGACATTCAAAAAGAGGGAGAAAGGCAATATATCCTCATCCGGGATTCAAAAGGTGATATAGACAGGAAGATTCCACTCTCCATGACTGCTAGTGAAAAGATCAAGGCATACAAGGAATTTTTAAATATGGAAACGGAAGCCATCTTCATATCCAGTGTGAATCAACGCATAACGCCAAGGTCCGTGCAATATATGCTGACTAAATATAATGCGACTCCCCATAAGCTGCGGAATACGTTTTGCCAAACATTAATCGATAAGGGGATAGACCTTCAAACCGTTTCAAAATTGATGGGGCATAAAGATTTGAACATGACCAAACGTTATATAGGAGAAGGAAAAGAAGAATTGGAATCAGCCATTGAAAATACTTTTGATAATTTGTAGGATTGGGAATACTTAACGATATACAAGAAGTTTTCCTTCATTATATAAAGTTCCAATAGCACGGGGAATTTCTTACTGATGATTTAAAAATAGCATTTCTTTTATAAAGTGTAGGCCTTTTAAAGGACAGATTAAAAAGACTAGGAATTTTTAAGGCGATGATTTCTTTTGGTGAATGCCACCCAAAACAACCCTTTGGTAGCCAGAGGGTAAATAAAAATGGAATCTATTCTATATACTGTTCCAGGTATTGGCCTCACCTAGGGTAGACTAGAAAACATCATTGGACTTCTTATTCTACAATTTAGGGTTGCAGGGTAGTTTCTCTTAGTAGTTTCTCGGCTTCAATTATACAAGCACCCTTGTCATGTAGGTATTCAAGTGAGATACCCCTTTTTAATGCTGTTTGTTCCATTAATCTATTTTCATGATACATAGCACCAGACAAGATTCCTTTTTCAATGTTCTTATTTATTTCATAATAAAATCCTGCCAATAATTCTAACGGTAATTCATCGTAAAGGGAACTTTTTTTGTTCTCCATAAAGCACCTCCTCATTTTACAATAAAACTAGCATACATATTTGTAATAAAAACATAAGGGATCTTAAGGGGAATTCAAGCTAGGGAAACCCTGAATTTGACCGAATACAGAGTTTTTTTGTATTTGAATAACATGATTGATGAATCACTGTTTCCTATTCGGAAGAAGCTAGCTGTTGCATAAAATAGGGGATTTCTTCTATGTATTGTTCCGGATGGATATTGGCCCCACCTACGCCAGATACTATGACGGCCACGCATGCCATCCAACTTATATCATCATAAAAGAAAGCGCTTACATTGTCAAGGGTTTCATTTGGAAATACAAGCAAAAACCTCTTGGTATGATAAAAGGATCACAGGCTGATAGGATGAAGGGACTAAAATTAACAAAATCAGCAGATCTATTATTTTAATAATAAACAAAAAAGAAAATGTTGTATTTCACAAAAATGGTTGAGCGCCGTTTAAAGCTAAAAAATTTCCGAAATGGGAGGTATAGCATTGTTACACCCGTTCGTAAAAGTACACTTTTACGAACGGGTCATATTTTTATATAATGGCTCTATTTTAACGTTCGTTAAAGTTTAAAAACACTTTACGAACGTTCTTTGTTTTGCATACACTATTACGAACGTTTTTGGTAGTATAAGAGAGAGAAAAGTAGAAGAGGGCGTAAAAAAATGGATGTTAGTAAATTTGGTTACATAAGAGTCAGCAGCAAAGATCAAAATGAAGGACGACAACTTCAGGCCATGTTAGAAAATGGTCTCAATGAACGAGATATCTTTATAGATAAACAAAGTGGGGAAAATTTTGACCGTGTTCAATATCAATTATTAAAACGCATGGTTCGAAAAGGAGACGTCCTTTACGTTCATTCATTAGATCGCTTTGGAAGAAATAAAGAAGAGATTCTCCAGGAGTGGAATGACATCACAAAAAATATTCAAGCAGATATCGTGGTGATGGATATGCCTTTGTTGGACACCACTCAATATAAGGATAGTTTAGGGACCTTCATCGCAGATCTTGTCTTACAAATCCTTTCCTGGATGGCGGAAGAGGAACGGGACCGAATTCGAAAACGGCAGCGTGAAGGAATTGATGTGGCTTTGCAAAACGGTGTGCCCTTCGGACGACCGAAAGCCCAAGTAACTGAAGGGTTTAATGAAGTCTATGATTTATGGAAAGCAGGAGAGATGACGGCCGTTAAAGCCATGGCGGAATTAGGCGTTAAAAAGACGACTTTTTATAAGTTGGTTAAGGAATATGAAAAAAACATTAAAAAGATCTCTATATAATAGAAGAAACTCGTCAAAAAATTAGCCGGCCATCCCTAGATATTTCGCTTCATTGTGGATGATACCCATCCTGGGTGAATGAAGCATATACACTTTCAGCCCTCCTTTTAGAATTCGCATGAACATCAAAATAATTAACAAAACAAAAATCAAAAAGTGTCAAACAACGAAATCTCCAATTTCATGAAGAAGCAAAATAAAGAAGAACCGATTAATACAACATTGGCGGATGCTTTGGAAAAACTGAATTCGATAAATAAATGGAACTATTTGCATTCCTCTTTCCATGGAAATCGTCACACAGATTATGTACGCCAAATAAGCGCGTGATGTTCGAGAAAATGGAATAGAAATAAACAAGAGTTGCAGCTTGTTTTACCGAAGCAGCAACTCTTTGTTTTATAAGATGGGATATAGGAAATCCCATACATTTTAACTCATTATTTTAATGGTTGTCCTTCAAATGCGTTAACATTTAAAGGTGAAGAGAGGAATTCTTTAGCTTTACCAACAAACGAGGTGAAGTGCTCACTTGAATTATGGCTTGCAACCGCTAGATGATCTTGCCAAACTTCAACCATTGTAAATTCATTGTCTTTTTCTGTAGCTTTGTGAAGAGTGTAAGAAACATTTCCACTTTCCGCTCTTGAAGCTACGATTAGCGGTTGAATCTCCTCTAGAAATGCATCTTGTTTTGCTGGATTAATATTGAATACGGCATGAATGATAATCATTAAACGTCATCCTCTCTTTTGTTAAGCATAATAAACTTAATATATAATTAAAGTAAAAATAACATACTCGGTTGAAATTTAATGAATGGATTCTTTATTACATTACTTCCATTGTGCGACTTTATCAATTGGAAGACGAACTGACTGATGGCCATTATCTGCTGCTTTACCGATTGAAATTAGCATAACTGGTACGTATCGATCTTTATCTAATCCAAAAGCTTCTGCGATTTGGTCTTTTTCATAGCCACCGATTGGATTTGTATCATAGCCATAAGCACGAGCCGCAAGCATTAGTTGCATGGATACAAGACCACCATCAACTAGAACGACCTCTTTCATTTCTTCACTAGTGATTTTTTCGAAATATCCAGCAAATGAGGCTAATATGTTTTCTTTTACTTCTAAAGGCATAAGCCCTAAATCTACAGCTTTACCGTAGATTTCTTCGCCGTTATCAAAATTGTTCATATCACCAAATACGGCAATTACTGCGGAAGATGTTTCGACTTGATTTTGGTTAAAGCGAGCAAGAGGTGCAAGTGTTGCTTTTCCCTCAGGACTATCAATTACAAGGAAGCGCCATGGTTGCATATTTACTGAAGAAGGAGCAAGTGTCGCTAAGGTAAGTATTTCCTCCATTTCTTCCCTACTGATTTTTACGGATTTGTCGTAATTTTTTATGGAGCGGCGTCCTGTGACAATTTCTTTGAAATCATTTGTTAATTGTGCTGTAGTAGTCATAGTTGATAGTCTCCTCTTTTTAACTTTAGTAGTTTAATTTATAGTTATTCTCATTTCAAATTGTAACGAATCAAGTGTTAGACTTGGCTTATATTTTTTTGAATGCGTGTCAGCATATCTGTTAACTCTTGACGTTCTTCTTCTTTAAAATCTTTAAGCATCAAAGTGACAAAACGAGCCTTTTCAGCTTGGTAGAGAATAATTTGTTTGCGACCATGATCTGAAAGACAGACAAGAGTAAATCGATTATCCTCCGGATCTTTGCGTCTTAAAATCATCCCAGTCGCTTCAAGTTGTTTTAAATGCCGGGTAATCGCTGCACCGTCAATGTTAACCTCTTTTTGAAGTGCTGTTTGACTAATTTCATCAACTTGATAAAGCTGATATAAGATATCATGTCTTGATTGACTAATGCCCGTACAACTTTCAAATTTTGAACTTATCTGTTTGTTAAGGCAGTTCATTATATATAAAATAAAAGATTCATTAGAACATGAATTCGTCAAGAAACACCCTCTTTTCATACGTTAGACAAAATAATTGATAGCTCAATAGTTGATGTGTCAATTAATATACTATACCCTAAATAATAAAGCAAGTATTTTAGTACTGCAACTTTTGCTTAAATATGATCTAGACCAAAATGTTGCTCTATCTCCTTTTTGATTAGGAAATCTTTTCAAGAAAGCTCAGTAAACCTTTGGAGCTTTTAGCCAAGGTATAAGTATGATAAAACTGCCCTTAAATAAGGTGGAAAAGGTCATCTGATAGTCGTAGACCAAGACTATTCTTCGATTTATGTGCCATAATACAGAAATTGAAGGAGCGAATGCTCCATCCTTTTCTGTATGCTACTTCAATCAATTAAATTTCATTGAGTACGATGCCTGTAAATGATATTCAAGTTCTTTGTCAGTTATGTGTGTGGAGATTTAAATCTAATGGTCCTAAGTGCACTGAATGGGCTCCTATCATCAATAAATCCAGCTAGACATAAACAGAAGGGTGAAGTTTAGAACCATACTTTTCACATCTCATCATACATAAGGAAATACATGGGGATAAAGTATTCGTACCAATAGATTTAAAGAGAATTTGGAATCGTTTATAGCAATGAAAAAAAGCAACCGTTTGGATATAAAACGGTTGCTTTTTTATAAACTGTGGTCTAGGAGTTTTATAATAGTCCTTTCGGGATTCCTTCGCAGGGTGCAATAATGAATATGTATTTACAGGTCCAAGTACGGAAGTTCAACATTTGTGGTTTGCTCTGTTTACTATGCTCAATATAAGGTTGCAGAAAAGTGAGCTCATTTTAGTTTACATAATACAGATTATCATCAGTCAATTTTTATTGGAAGAAATCAAGCAGGAATTAAGGGAGATTGTTAATCTTGGAGGCCTTTCAAATTCGTATTGCAAAAGATGCCTGAGATTAGCAGCAGCGCAAATCGCAAAAAGAAATTAATAATAAATACTAATAATATCTTTGGTGAGAATCAGCTTAGGATATGATAATAAGTGATCTAACTTTATACGGTGAAAGATTAAGCATCCTGTCGAAGGTGTTTTTACATTATCTACCTAAGAGAATATCGTGATATTAGTGCTACAATTATCTTGAGGTGGTAACTTTGTTTATTTCTCCAATGTTATTGCACAAAACAGAGCAACCCTTCGAGGACGATAATTTCATAACTGAGCTCAAGCTTGATGGAATTCGTTTGATTCTTTCTAAGTTTAATGATCAGATTAAATTGTATACTCGCCACAATAATGAGGTCACAATAAAATTCACCGAACTGCTCCAATTGGATATTCCGAATGGAACTATTCTTGATGGTGAAATAATTGTGACCGATCAACAGGGTAAGCCTGATTTTGAGGCAATTATCTTTACTAACTCTTTCATTACCCTATTATAATAGGGTTTTTTGCATTGTTTATATATAAACAAAGAAGATAGGTTTGGTGATTTATTAATCAATAAGTGGTATCTTTTATTTTGTTCAAAGATCCACATTAATGTTCTGCTGCACTCTTTTGGTCTTATTAGGTGGAGAAAATTTAGAGAGTTGATTACTTTTTCTCTAGGTACTGTGAAGAATATGGGATATGGTTATTTGGAGGTTTGTTATTGTTGTATTCGATTTATACAACAATTAAAGGATTTTTAAAAAAGACCGCTAACTCTCTTCGTTAATTATCTTTAGGTTGCGATTCTTTAATAAGGGATGGAATTAAGGTTTGAAACCAAAATTCATCATGGAGGAACCAATGATAAACAAGTTTGAAACCAGATATTTTTATATTATCAGCACAAGTGACGATAAATTTATTAAGTGGAATACAGTCAAGGGAATTCTTAACGAAGATATAGTAGATGATTATGAAATAATTTCTGATTTAATGGCTCAAGATGTTCGAGATAAGTTTGGGGAAGAATATGAAGTTTGGGATATAACTAAAGATGAATTTGAACAGAGAATAAAGCCTAAAATTAAATAAAATGGCTTAGCCTATTTGATGGGTGCGTTAGCTGAAGATTGGAGCTGTTTTTAAGGCAGCCTTTTAGTTCTGATTTTGAGAAAATCAAAAGGCACTAAGACTTTGAAGGTAATAGGGTGGATTATGTGAAGAAAATATTATACAAGTTAATTGGCTTGGTTTTAGGTGTATTAGCTGTAATTGCATGTATAAAATTAAGTAAACATATCATGGGGAATGTATTAATAGGATTACCAATCGGAATGTTTATTGCAGCATCAATAAGGCAATTAACAAATAAAATTACAAATAAATTGTAGGATCCATAAAATACATAGTTACATAACTTAATCTTATTGAAATAACAGGTGCGTTACTTCTATATGGAAGGTTCCTGATGCAGCCTTTTTCTTATGGCACTAAACCAGCTAATAGTTAGTCAACATTTTTCAATGAAAACTTAAAATATTTCATGCTATACTAAATTTGTGCATG
>NZ_JBHZPG010000067.1:0-7545 GCF_042788005.1 Peribacillus sp. YIM B13472 | reverse complement strand
TCCAAGACGGACACATCCTCTCAAAAATCATTGTAAGGACTTAACTAAAATGTGTCCATGAAACTATACTAACTCCAATTCCTCTATTTTCTTAAGCAACTAACTTACCCCGTTTATTGCATAAGAAAAGGAGCTGCTGATCAGCTCCTGGTAATGAAGTAAAGCACCTGTTAGTTCCATAAAATTATCAGTCATCATCCGCCCAAAGGATACCTATATTATTTTTATCTATTACTAAGACTCCTGTATCAAATGTGGAGTCTGTGATAGGTCGCCATCCTCTTAGCCTAAAGAAGCCATCACCCTCATCGAAGTCACCATTAGTATAATAAATAGCATTAGATAGAAATTCGTTTAAGAAATAATTGCTTAACATATTAGCTAAAGGCTTAGTTTCTAATTCAATATCCTACGCCATGTCCATTGATAAAATATATTCAAGAATTTTTCCAGCAACACTTTGGTCAATCTGCTTCCAATATCCTTTTATCCTGTTGGGTTAAGACCAAGTTCTTTCAAGAATAGTTCTTTTGCAATTTCATTTGTTTTAGTATTTCCCGAATTGAATCCTGTCTTTGAAACTAAAGGTTTCACTACCTGAATTTCTTTTGGCTAACAAAATTTCATTAAATTCTTCATGATTCTTAATCATAAAATTAACATCCTTTAGTGTATTTTTATACTTTTTCACGTCTCTCTCATAGCTTATATCCTAACAAATAATTCATTAATATTATTCAACTATCCTTCCCGTTATCCAAAGAATTATCACCGAATCCTGCGGAAAGGATGCCTAAAAGAAAATCTAACATAGCTTAATTATTCCTCTGAAAATATTCAACTACTTGTACAAGTAATATATAGCATTTTTATGCTTCGATGATTTCTTGTTGAACTAATCTACCCCTATAGTATAAGTACATGCTTTCACAATCTCAATAGTGTAGAGCTTATCCTTGTTACAGGATAGCGTCCTTTAATGGAAACGCTTGAAGCACTCCTTTAGTTTAATTATGCTCATGCGGAAAGTTGTGCAATGCCTTATCGGATTCCCTACCTAATTTGGTACTAATAGACGGTTCTAATCATATTCTTATAAGAAAACAATAAGAAGGAGTGCAAAGTCAGTTGATAAAAGTTAAGGTTGGTTTACGGCCCATTGTAAGTAATATAAATTTACCTACTGTTTTAAAGACAACCATACTTCCAGGTGACTCAATTGAAAGATTATTTATTGCAACCCAGGTAGGAGAGATCTTTTACATAGGAAACGGAGTTATAAGGACTTTTTTAGATATTCGACCGCGAATCCTAAAACTAGGTGTTTCTGGTGGCGGATATGATGAACGGGGATTGCTGGGGCTAGCGTTTCATCCTGAATTTTATTATAACGGTCTGTTTTATCTTCATTATTCAGTAGCTGGAACACAAGGACCAGGTGCTCTTCCTGAATCTTTTAATCCTGACCCGTGTGATCCTAGAACTTTAAACCTAAGGTGGATAAATAGAGAAACTCAATATAATCATATTGATACAATTGAAGAATGGATTTTACAATCGAATGGTCAACCCCAAAAACGACGGACTTTACTTAACGTAAGAAGACCATTTTTAAATCATAATGGGGTCAATAGTTTAAACTTTTCACCCGAAACAGGAAAACTTGTTTTAACAACCGGGGATGGTGGATCAGGCTATGATCCATTTAACTTAAGCCAGGACGATCTGGAAATCGCCGGTAAAATAATTGAAATTGATGTAGATAAGAATAAATCCGTCAATAATCCACCCATTGTCACACGTTTTAATGAACTTCCCACAACTATTCAGGAAACGCTCATGGTAATGGCCAAAGGGGTTCGCAATATACCAGGCATTTCATTTCAAAGGATTTATAATCAGTATATTAAATATGCGGGAAATGTCGGCCAGAATTTGGTCGAGTCGATTTTTTCATTCGTTCATTATAAACCAATACCGGTTACTCAGCTTGTTCAAGCTTCTTTCATGAATTCTGAAGCTGACAAAGAAGGATTCATTAACTTTGGCTGGCGAGGTTGGGAAGGTGCTTTTCCTACTTCGATTATAAGAGGCTGCACTGAAAATCAGACTTTGGATGAGAAAACAATTGCTTATTACAATGAAGCAGTAACACTTTCAGCGAGTCGTCTTCAACCTTTAACCAGTTATTTCCACAAAGATACCAGACCCGATAAGTTTGGAGGAACTGCTCTTACAGGAGTGCAAGCCTATATGGGGAATGCAATTCCTGGTTTAACAGGAAGCGTTGTGTTTACCGATCTTGCCCGGAAAGAATCTCAACCTCAGGTTAGAGGGGCTTTAGCTTATACCACCGTAAGACCAAATGGTGAACAAAATGATTTTAGTGTGATACAAACCGATTATGATTTTGGGTCTCAATCAGCCTATTATGTTAGTTTGGGAACGAATCTGAATCAAACCAGCTTATATTTAGCTGTTTATGGCTCTATGAAAGTGACTGATTTTAACCAAGGCACTGTTTTTGAAATAGTTCCATGAATCAAAACAATTCTCTTACATGGATCTAATGAACCGAAATTAAAACCATGTGATGGAGAATCACTAAATTATAATCATTTTTAATCTTTTAAAAATGATTATAGCAATTTCAACCCATAACCAGCTATAAATGAAGGCAAATAAAAAGCCAAATATAAGAAATGAAAAGGAAACAGAGACGGCTGGACCTAAAACCGGAAAGTGAAAAATAAATATTAGACTCATAATTCCTAACATTAAAAGAATGGCACCAGTAGCAATAATACTTAACCTCTTCTTAAAAAGGTGAAAAGATGCCCCTATTCCAACTCCTAACAATCCTGTTGTAAATGGAAATACAATTAGTTCAGTTGGCTGTAGCATGAATAACAGCATAATTGTCAGAAAATAGGACATTGCTCCAAATGAAATGGAAAACATGGAACATAACAGGATAGGTGCAGTGGCCAGCGGACTTATAAAATATCCTATCCCTGGAAAAACTCCAGCTGCCTGCAGAATAGCAGCAATACAGGCAAAAATAGACACTAAAATGAGCTTCATCGTTTTTTTATGTTTATTGAATATTATTTGAGATAAAAGAACCTCATCAGAAATAGGTTTTAAAAAATACACCTTTCCACCTCATTCTTAATGGTTTATACGTTACCTTACATTATATTTACCATTTATTAGAGGTGGAACAATTATTATTAATCCAAGCATCAATTTCTTCTGTAATGAAAAATAAGCTTAACAAAAAAACTCTCTAAAACTTAATCGATAATATAAAGTAGAAAAGTCCGTTCGACGAGAAAGTAAGTAATTTCCTTTGCCTATAAAAAAACAAGGCCTTATTGGCCCTGCATTTTATTCGACTATTACTTTCCCAACCATTCCTTCCTGGAAATGGTACCGACATATAAGTTCATATGTACCGGGCTGTTTCGGATTCACGGTAATGTTTTTTTCTTCACCTGGCTGGGCCTCAACGTCAATGCCGAGCTTTTCAACTGTGAAGGTGTGCTTTTTACTGCCTTTGTTTTTCAATATCAGCGTTGTGGCTGTTCCATTCGGAATAGTGATGACTTTCGGATTAAAGAAATCATCGTTCAACTCGACCTCAATCGACTTCCCCATCTCCATAGGCTGATTTACAACACTGGATTCGGCAAATACGCCGAGTGATCCTAGTGTTGCCACAACTACAACCATTGCAAGCACAACGACCAATCCTTTTACCCACTTTTTCACAGACATTCGCAATCCCTCCTTTCCTCTATTTTTTTCTAATTCATAAAATATTATTACTATAAATTTTGTTGCGTGCTTTCAGATAGTAACTTTTTTATCTGAAACAGTGAAAAGAAAAAGATCGACTCTAATGACGATCTTCTGGAATCCTATTCTTATACAACTAAACTGCCCGTTTAGCTCCGTAAGAAAAAGAGCTGCCAAAGCAACTCCCTTATTGAAGTAAAGCACTTGTTATCTGAATAAGTAGTTACCTTTTATTTCTCGTTTAATTGCTCTAACCACTCTATAAACCAATCTTGAGGTAAATTTCACTTTTTAGAGGTCTAAGATTCTTTTAATGAGATTGAGGGATTTTTAAATAGTTACAATAAATAAAATAGAAGAACAGCACTAATATATATGGTTTTCCATTAAGTAACTACGCAATTCCTCTTTAAACCTTCTATCAGCATTTGAAAAGAGGGCTTGCTAGAAAATAATTTTACTCTCACACGATTACATCGTCCCTATTATTATTTTTATACTTTACTTTTGTGTAAAGAAATAATTATTCTTTATCAATAGGGGAATGAATATGATCTCTAAATGTATCAACATACATATTACCATTGGCAGCCATTACTGCATAAACAACATCATGTTTTAATAAATTACGCTTTTTTAACTCTGATTCTAACCATGAAAACGCTATATTATTTTGTTCTAAATTCTCTTTAATTATTTCTCCATCCATAATAAGTTCAATAGGTAACTTCTGTTCAGGCATTACCGCAATCATCAAATCCTGTTTTGTTACGTTCCTAAATTGCGGTTTTTTTAGTACTGTTAACGTTCCATTTGTTTCAACTATGGCAAATAGAACTTCTTCGATGTTAAAAATATCTCTTTCCCTTAGTTGTTGATTTAAATAATCCAATGTATATCGCATTTTATTCATGTTTCTTTCTAATATTTTTCCATTTTGCATCACAATTGTGGGATCTCCAGCCAGAAATTTTCTTCCTTTTCTATTTTTTAATGAAATAAGTGCAATCAGGAAAATAATTGCTATATATATAGTAAATGCAATAATTGTATGATGGACCTTAATAGTAGTATTAAAGGCTAAATTCGCTGAAATTGCACCTAGCGAAATTGCTGCAACAAAATCAAACATTGTCATTTGAGATATCGTTTGTTTACCTAATATTCTTGCTCCAATTAATAATAAACTGAAAGAAGTAATTGACCTCAAAATTACTTCGATATGTTCAGGCATTGTCCCACCCCGATTTTATCTATTGTTAGTCATATCATATCCTTGATTTTAATTAATTATTTATTTCACATTGTATTTTCCGCTTTCTCGATATATAAAAAAAAAGACAGGTTTCCCTGTCCTCAACATAGTATATTTACTTTTCAATCCTTGTGATCGGTTCACCATGATAATTCTAATTCTATCCGTGGTCTTTAAAAGTGCTAAGGAACTTAGGTTGCACTCTATTTCTACATATTTTTGCTTTGCTGAAGAAGTTTGGATTCTCCTGTACGTTCCCATTCTTCTACTGTTTCATATGCTCTTTCAGGAGAATACCCTTTTCCAACAAGAACTCCCATTAGAATAAATTCTTGAAGGATGTGTGTAGAATTTATTCCTCTTTTAACATCCTCTAATCCTTCCTTCACCAAAAATTCCGTGTACTGTATCCATTCATCTGGAGTCCTGTCAACTGTTTTGCCATTACCGCCTTCCGCAGCAAATGCATCTGCTTTGGTAACATGAATAGTACCAAATGGATGGTTAGGAGGAGCATATATCGCGTAAAGTTTTAGAGGGATATTACCTGTATTGATTAGATTATGCCATGTTCCAGCAGGTATCATTATTGCAGAATCATCATAGACGTTTCTTTCAAAGTTTAAATTTTCTTTACTCTTGCCCATTTGAACAATGCCCTGGCCTTGTTCAATACGTAAGAATTGGTCAACGTTAGGATGTATTTCCAAACCAATATCTTCGCCAACATTCAGACTCATCAACGTAACTTGTGAATGTGTTCCTGTCCATAAAGCAGTACGATAGGTATTGTTTTGCTTCGTTGCTTCATTGATATTAACGACAAATGGATTTGGTCCATAATCTGTTAAAAAAATACTTCTATTACTATTAGAAGAGCGAAAAGGATCATATCTGTTTGCATACTCTAACTCATTAGGAACATTCCAGTAAACAGACTGTCTTCCATAGTTATAGATTGGTACATTAACATAATCAGGATATTGATATTGATATTGATAGGGATACATATAGGGAACATAGTACATTTTTCTCAATCCCTTCACAGCTTTTAAAATTATCCTATGCACTTGGAAAGGAAATGCACTTAACATTCAAGGTAAATTATAGAATGTCATTTTAGCCAAAAAATCACTTATTTTATTAAATAGCCCGATTGTTGAACAATAACAAAAAATTACTATTCAACCATAAACTTCCCCTTTAGTTGAACCTACTACCTTATGGGAAATTAGAAATAAATTTAATTTTCCATGTTGAATTAAGGGGCAGGATAAAAACAAAGATAATTTGAAACGGAAAAGTAAAGCCCAAGGTTTTTTTCAGGTTTTTTTATCTGATTCTGTTAATCAAGATAGACTAATTTAAGATTTTTTCTCTCAAGGCTTTAAAACGTTAGAATTATTTACGGCTTTTCTTTATGCCAGGGGGGATATTTGGCGGTGTTGGTCTGTCGTAATTTTTACATTTGAAGAAGAATATACAGAATGATAATTTACCTTGTTCTCACCCCTCTTTTTGTTACTTTTGTTAATTCATTTGTTAATTTGTCAATTTGCTGTTGCATTTTTTCAAGCTTCTCATCTAATTCTTTTTGATCTTGTTTTTCTTTTTCTGTATCAATGATTGCCTCATCAATAGCAGTTAAAACTGCTATTGCTGCAATACCGTCTGCAATAGTAGTAAGAATAGCAGCAGTTAGCCCAAGTCTGAGACTAGGACTTATTTGCGATTGTTCATTTTGTTCTGAATTTGAATAGGTGTTATACATAAAATTGCTCCCCTCATCGACAATGTTAGAAAAGTTCAAATTAAAACTTATGTTCAAGGGATTGTGGTAATACATTTTCTTGCAATATTGCTTACCTTGAATAGGTATAGTCATTTTTAATAAAAAACACCTGCCAAAAACAGGTTTCTTTTATTAAATGTCTTGCAATGCACTTTATTCGTTCTCTTCTTTTTTAGAATGAGCTAAATATGGCATCTGTCAACAGTACCAGACCGAAGGAAGGATAAGGAGTTGACAGATTCACTGCACCAAGACCCTTTTGCTGTCTCAAAAGGCAACACTCTAACTACTCCTTAAAAAAATAGCTACAACCTGAGATCGTTTTTTTAAAATGCACTATATCCGTAGGCAGTGACAAATTCAGCGCTATAACCATAAGCACCCGCATAAGCGATTATTAGGCAGAACCTTCATCAAATCCTCCACAATCGCCTGTAACCCGAGACATACAATTACTCCTTATAAAGTTTTAAGGAGTTACTTACATTTAAGTTATGTTCCACATAGGTAAATGACACAGTTTTTTAAAAAGTAGCTTTGCAGTACACACTAACGTATGACCTATGCAACTAACCTGCCTTGTTCGTTGCATAAAGAAAAAGTTGCCTTTTAAAGGCAGCTCAGACTGTAGACAAACTCGATGAAAATCGAGTTTGTCTATTTTTATGGCTTGTACAATTTGAACGTTGATTTCCTC
>NZ_JBHZPG010000066.1:0-7609 GCF_042788005.1 Peribacillus sp. YIM B13472 | reverse complement strand
AGATTTTCGTAGTAGATGGTGGCGGCGAGGATGGCCGCCATAGAAGTTTCTTATGGAACTATCGGGGCAGGATAGTTGAACAAGGAAAGATGGTCCAATGTTTCGCATAAGACACATATTGCGAAACTAGCTCAGCAATTCATCCAGGGAGAAACTTAATTCCGGAACAAGATCGGAACGCTGGTTAAAGGTATATTTTTCTATTTAGTTACAACTATATGGACAAACAGTCGCGCAATATTAAAAAACAAAAATATATTATTTAGAAGGAGGTGAATTTTATGTCATCTAATTCTAATTTTTGCTGTCCTCGCTGTTTCAATAGGATCTGTTGTTGTCCCCCTGTTCATCAAGGGTCCAAAGGAGATAAAGGAGATAAAGGAGATAAAGGAGTTCCAGGAATTCAAGGGCCCCGAGGACTACGAGGACCTCAAGGACCTCAAGGAGTTCCAGGACCTCAAGGACCTCAAGGAGTTCCAGGACCTCCAGGACCTCAAGGAATTCCAGGACCTCAAGGAGTTCCAGGACCTCAAGGACCTCAAGGACCTCCAGGAGTAGTTGAAGGTTGTCTATGTGATTGCTGTGTTTTTCCTATGCAGAACGTTTTACAACAACTTGTTGGGCAAACTGTAATTCTTGGCACTATTGCAGACGCACCAAATGTACCTCCTCTCTTTTTTTTATTCACTATTATTGAAGTGAATGATTTTTTAGTTACTGTTACAGATGGAGCGACAACTTTTGTGGTAAATATTTCTGATGTAACAGGGGTAGGATTTTTACCTCCAGGACCAACTATCAATTTGTTGCCACCTGTTGATTCTGGGTGCGAATGTGAGTGTCGTGAACGACCAATTAGACAATTGCTGAATACACTTATCGGTTCTACAGTGAATCTTTTAGCAAATAATGGTTCTATTGCAGCAGAGTTTAACGTGGAACAAACAGGTCTTGGCATAGTGTTAGGTACTTTACCAATAAGTCCTGATACAATAGTTAGATTTGCAATTTCAACTTGCAAAATTACGGCTGTAGGGCAGACTAGTTGAATTAGGAATGATGTTTAAAACAAATATTTAGTGAGAAAGTAGTTATTAAAAATTAGTATTTTTGTAGTTTATTAAGCTTATTTCCATGTGTGACTGTTCAATATTTATTATTTTTGTAATTTGGCTTTTAAAAAGAAATATATTAATTTGAACTAACGGGTGCGTAGCTGAAGATCGGAGCTGTCTTTAAGGCAGCTTTTTTGTATGCAACTATCGGGGCAGGATAGTTCATGAAGGACAAAAGAAAGTTTATGTCGAAATTATTAAGAGATTTGATTAATTGTAAAAGAGGTATAACAATGACTGTTTCATTAAATCAAATTTCCACAGATGAAAGGCATATTCTTAAGAATTTATATTCCCTTTATTTACATGACCTTTCGGAGTATACCGAGGGTTTAGATATATCATCAGATGGTTCATTTGAATTTGATTCATTTGAATTAATTTGGAAGAGGGAAGGGTTAACACCATATTTTTTGAAAAAAGATAAGACAATTGTAGGGTTTTTATTACTCTTGGAAAGGCCGTTTTTAAATAAGGAATATGATTACAGCATTAATGATATTTTTATTTTGAAAAAATATAGAAGAAAGGGTATTGCCATTGCATTATTAAAGCAATTGTTTGAACAAAAAAAGGGTTGCTACTTTGTTGTTGAATTAGCCAAGAATATTCCTGCCGTTATTTTTTGGAGAAAGATTTTTAGTGCGCTGAATATAGATTTTGAGGAAAAAAAGAAAATTATAGATGATGAAGAATGTTTGATGCAATCCTTTCAAATTTAAACCGGATTATTAACTAACAGGTGCTTTACTTCATTAACAAGGGTTGCTGCGGCAGCCTTTTTCTTATGGAGTTAACGGGGCGGGTGCTTAAAATTTTAACTAGTGTGATGATCCAATGAGGATTAATGCACTTTTTTGTTGAAATTATATTTCTATAATGGTTCAAACTACAATTATGTGACTTTACCTTGTTAAGATTGCATGATACGGTTCCTTTATCATGCAACCATACAGTTGCTTGTTCTTGACAAGCAACCGTAGAGTTGCTTATTCTTGATATATGAATTGGGACAAAGACGCTATATTCAAAGCACTTGGAGACTCGACTCGGCGGCTTATATTAGACGAACTATCCGAACGCAACGAGCTGACGTTGTATGAACTTACGGTACGTCTCATTATGAAGCACGACATTTCCATTTCGCGACAAGCGATAGCTAAACATCTTTCTGTATTGGAAGATGCAGGGCTCGTAAAATCAAAACGAAAGGGAAAGTATCGAGTAGTTATATTCAACAACGAACCACTTAAAAATTTGCTAAAAGGATGGATAGAGTAATTTTATAAAATCGGAACAAGACTTCTGACAAATGTGTGGGTCCGTTTTGTTTGCAGCCGGATTGTTAGCACAGCACCATGCATCACAAATATCAAAGGAGGCTAAACATTATGAAAATCATTGTTACCAGCATATTTGTACAAGACCAAGACAAGGCACTGGAATTTTATTCAGAAAAGCTGGGATTTGTAAAAAAGCATGACGTTCCCATGGGGAAATTCAGGTGGATTACGCTTGTTTCTCCCGAAGCTCATGACGGTACCGAGCTTTTACTCGAACCGAATGAGCATCCTGCCGCACAGGAGTATCAAAAGAAGATATTTGCCGAGGGCATCCCGGCGACAATGTTTGGCGTATCAGATATTCATAAAGAGTACAAACGATTATTGGAAAACGGCGTGAAGTTTACTATGGAGCCGACAAAAATGGGTGAAGTCACAATAGCTGTCTTCGACGATACATGCGGCAACCTTATTCAGATATTGCAGCAGTAACTTTATGTAGAAATAAATGTAACCTAGTTCTAAACGACTTTATTGGTTTGTTTTAAGTTGGGTGAAGTGTTTTTATCAACAATTAAACAGCTTTATGTTAACCCTGTCCTAATTTTAGGACGGGGTTATACATGTTTAAGATATTGTTCTCATTCTGCAATAGAAATGTACCTTTTAACGGGTGCGTTAGCTGATAAAGGAACAATAAAAGATGTAAACGGGATTAATAATTTATTCTTATAACTTTATAGTAATTCAGTATTTTACTGAAACGCGAAAAAATGATACAGTTATTGGTATATTTACAAATTTTTTTAAATGGGAGGTTGTCTATGGAATTGTAGAATTGAGAATGGAATGATCTATTTATTGGCATATTGTGTGATGAGGCTATTAATCTTTCGTTCAGGGAGGGCAACATATGAAAAAGTTTTTTGCTTTTCAAGTATTAATAGCATTGTTTATTGGAGCACTTATCGGACATTTTTTTCCTGCACTTGGCCAATCCTTAAGACCAATTGGCGACGCTTTTATTCATCTTATCAAAATGATTGTTGTGCCTATTGTTTTCACCACTATTGTCATTGGGTCATCAGGCGACGGAAACATGAAAAAAATGGGTTCATTAGGACTTAAAACAATTATTTGGTTTGAATTTATTACCACTCTGATTCTTGGTATAGGTCTTATACTTGTTAACGTTTTAAAGCCTGGTGCCGGGCTTAATCTGTCCCACCTTGCTCAAAAGGATATCACACAATTAAATGAAAGCGTTACCAAGGTTGTCGATTTTAAAACGATGCTTGTTAACATCATTCCAAGCAACATTGTTGATGCGATGGCAAAAAGTGATTTATTAGCTGTTATATTCTTCGCTATTTTATTTGGTGCAGCTGCTGGAGCAATTGGCAAAAAGTCAGAGCCGGCAATGAAGTTTATGGAATCAGTTGCAAATATCATGTTTAAACTGACACAAATGGTCATGGTAACCGCACCGATTGGTGTACTCTCCCTCATGGCAGCCTCTGTAGGTCAGTATGGCATTGCCCTTTTAATCCCTATGGCAAAGTTGATTGGGGTTGTGTATCTTGGGCTTGCTATTGTAATTTTCGGTCTGTTTCCAATAATTGCTTGGTTCTTGAAGATTTCTTACTTTAAAGTGTTTCGAATGGTATGGGATTTGTTCCTTATCGCTTTTTCTACAACAAGTACGGAAACCATTCTGCCTCAGTTAATGGATCGAATGGAAGCATACGGTTGTTCGAAACGTGTTGTTTCATTCGTTATTCCTTCTGGGCTATCACTGAATTGTGATGGTTCGACATTGTACCTTTCTGTTTGCTCTATTTTCTTGGCACAAGCATATGGCATCCCGATGGATTTTGGCCAACAGTTGATTGTAATGGGGGTTCTTGTTGCAACCTCAAAAGGAATTGCTGCTGTTCCATCCGGTTCGCTGGTTGTCCTTTTAGCTACCGCCTCAGCAGTAGGGCTTCCGGCAGAAGGTGTCGCCATTATTGCAGGAATTGACCGTGTGCTGGATATGGCACGTACTGCTTGTAATACTCCTGGACATGTTCTCGCTTGTATTGTGGTTTCGAAGTGGGAAAAAGAGTTCCGTCAGGGAGAATGGAAAGCTCAAACCGAACAGTCAAGCATTCGGCAGGTACCCCCAACATTTTGATGATATGTTAAGCAGCATCATTACATCAGAAGAATAGGGAAAAGCAATGATACAAGTAGCAAGGACCTGATATTCTCGCCCAATTGTTGAAAGTCATGGTTTAAAACCAATGATGGGGTATGAATAGTCATCTTGAAGACTTTTTTTGAATGGTATAGCTGTCTGGTGGGTGAAGAAATGGCGAGAAGGTGAGATAACTCTTAAAATCCATGGCTTACACATTGATCAGGAAAAAACGTTCGTGAAAGTTGGGAAATCGGAGCACCCTATTGGTTTTTACTGTAATTAAAAATAAAAGCAGACGGTACAGTGAGAATCTTAAAGAGAATCTCGCTGTACCGTCTATTTGAACATAAGGTTGAGGCATTTGATTGTTTATATAATATTACCAATTATTTTTCAAAACTATTTTTCCTATCGCCTTGCCTGACTCCATGTACTCATGGGCTTTTGAAACCTCATCAAACGTAAACGTGTTTGGATCCACAAGCGGACGCAGCTGCTCTTCTTCAACCAGCCGAGCAACTTTCTTCAAAATTTCTCCATAATGCTTATGCATGTCCTTGTTTAATATCTTCAACAACATAAAGGTAACATGCAGAGAAAGTCCCTTTGAATGCACTGGGGAGAGGTCATGGGTCGAACGGGCAGCAATGGCTGCTACCGTTCCATGTACAGCGGCCGCCTCAAAGGAGCGATCAAGGTTTTCTCCTCCTACCGTGTCAAACACAACGTCAAATCCTTTTCCGTCTGTATATTTCCGTACATAGTCGTGAACGCTTTCTTCTCGATAGTTAATAGTTACATCTGCACCAAGGCGCGTGCCAATCTCCAGCTTCTCTTGCGAAGAGGCAGTTGTATAGACTGTGGCGCCTCTCCATTTGGCCAGTTGAATGGCAATGTGTCCTACACCGCCGGTTGCTGCATGGATCAGTATATCCTGTCCAGGGACAAGATTTGCCCGATTGAACAATGCTTCCCATGCAGTAATGGCAACCAATGGTAATGCAGCGGCTTCTTCCATCGTCAAATTTTTCGGTTTGTGAGCAAGTAAATCGACATCTGCTAGCATAAACTCTGCAAGTGCACCGCCAGTCCCTCTAAAACCTCCCGCGCATCCAAACACTTCATCGCCAACTTTAAACTTAGTTACTCCTTCACCCACTGCAGATACCAAACCTGCAACATCTCCATGTAATACTGCCGGAAACTCGGGGGCAACGGCTGGAACTGCACCAGCACGGACTTTCGTATCAATGGGATTTACACTTGTAGCCTTGACTTGAATAAGTACATGTCCAGGTTTTAGTTCAGGTTTTGAAATCTCTTTAAATTGAAATACGGATGGTTCACCAAAAGATTGAATAATTTGAGCTTTCACTTTAGTCACTCCTATTTATTTTTTGGGAAAATGTCTCATCACCTATTCATGTTAAGGATGAATGCACCGGGGACATTACCATCAGACTTTTTTAGTAACATCTTTAATGATCAATAGTATGAAAAGAACGAATATTTAGTCTTCTCTTGCAAAACCAATGATACTTTATATAATATAAAATTAAAAGTACGTACATTTTTGTTGAATAGGATAAAATTTGTAATATAGTATACAATTTGATACTTAAAAGATTGGGGTGTCAATATGAAGGACTTTAAAACGGAAAAGTGCCCTGATACCACTGCTTGTCCTGTTGCAGTTACAGTAGATGTGATAGTAGGCAAATGGAAAGGGATCATATTATATAACTTAATTTCCGGCCCTAAACGTTTTAACGAGTTAGGGAGACTTATGCCCTATACCACAAAACGTATGATAACGTTACAACTTCGGGAATTGGAACAGGATGGTAATTGTACATCGTGAAATTTATCGAGAGATTCCTCCAAAAGTTGAATATTCTCTTACTCCCTTTGGGGAAACATTAAAACCTATTATTAACCTTATGCGAGATTGGGGAGATATGTACGGAAATGAGGTATTAATGAAACGAAAGATCTCAGAAAATAGGTAGCATCAATGTGGGTCTCCGCCACAGAACCAGAAAGTTGGTTTTCAACATATCCATGACTTATGTTTTTTACCAAGAAGATATAAATATAAAAAGGATATAATTGGATGTAATATGAAGTTGAGAAATTATATTGTAATATTTTCTGGCAAACTTTAAAATTGAACTTTACTACCTTAACAATCTGTCCAATTTTTAGTGCCTATAATTAAGCCCGCTGGGTTTTATATTAGAATTATCTCCTGTCTTTTGGTCCAATTCAATTTTGTTTTAATGCAGCGGGTATTCGCTCTTAGGGAATAGTATATACTTTTCCAAAATGAATTTATTTAATAAGTAATACTGCTTTTCACACACAACATATGTAAATAATGAAACTAATCTTCACTTCGATAAGGGAGGTTGCTTAGGCCATTCTTAAGTCATTAAAGGGGTAGGATAGTTTAAGCAGCTTTCACAATATTTACGGTTTCCTTAAGTGGTTCTTACAACTACATTAATGATGAAACACAATGAGAAACTTAGAAAGAGCATATGTTTTTACGCCTGAAGTATTAGTTGAAATCACTAATTCAATTTATTTTCCCAACCAAACCAAAATAGTCTGTTTTAAACTACCATTAAAATAAACTTCTCTAACTCCAAAAAACGACAATGCCAAAGAAGACCAACGGGTGTTAATTGAATAACGAAAGAGCTGTCTTGATTGACAGCTCATAACTTCAAAAATGTCTGTGGGCGTGATGCGATTGGGGGATACCTTCCAAAAGAAAGAAATCGAGAGGCTCAAAAGGTTAAAACCCCTTTTACTTAAAAATTAAACCCATAGTTCCCTTTTTGATGCTATTTTTTTTTCGGCCCTTTTTTCCCTTTGGCACCTTTGCCCTGTTTCACCTCACCGGTTCCCGCAGATTCTCCTTCTTCATGAGGACCTTTATGGCCTTTTGGTTCCGAGAGCTCCTGGGTTTGCACTGACTCGGCGGAGGCTTTATCATCTTTCGATCCTTTTTTCCCTTTGGCACC
>NZ_JBHZPG010000065.1:0-7934 GCF_042788005.1 Peribacillus sp. YIM B13472 | reverse complement strand
TTTCATCTTATCATTTTCATAGTAAGAAGTCAATAGTTATTTCTTTCAGCAATCTGCCGAAAGTGATGAAGTTTTTTTCGTTTGTCTTAGTTGGTGCTTATTTATATTAATCTTTTCCTTCCATAAAGTCAACACATTTCATACATTTCTTTGTTAAATGATTTAATCAATTAATAAATGCACTTGTCGTACCTTGGCTTTCGCTTAAAACATATAATCAAACAAAATCATTGCTCCCACCCATTTTATTAAATCAAATACCCGTTTGAAACACATTCCCCTTCAACCTAGTAATGCTTTTGGCAAAATCCATAAAACCTGCAAGTGATAGGTAACGGCAATAACAAACTGGATAGATGAAGAAACGTATAATTAGATGTATGAATCGAATAATGAAAAATGATTGTTCCTTTCGAATGGATTGATTTAAAATAAACCGCTAAATCACGGAATTTCATTGTCCAAATATTTAAAAATTTTTTTACAATTTTACTTTCTTGTACTATAATATATATATTTTAAAAATTTCAGGAGAGACTTTTAATCATTATAAAAATAGTTGGGAGAGGGATTTATAAATGATTAATAAAAACACATCTTTGAGGATGCAAAGTATCGTTTTTATTGGCTTTATGGGGGTAGGAAAGACGACGATCGGTCAGAAAGTAGCAAGGAAATTATATAGGGACTTTATTGATATAGATCAAGAAATTGAAAAGGAATTCAATATGCCCACTACAGAAATATTCAAGAAGTTTGGGGAAAAAGCTTTTCGCGAAAAAGAAAAAAGTGTGATTGAAAGCTTTAGTCAACAACAATTGAAAATCATTTCAGTTGGAGGCGGGGCATTTTTACAAGAGGATATACGAAATATCTGTTTATCCAATTGCATTGTCTTTTATCTGGACTTATCTTGGGAATACTGGAAAGAGAGAATAGGCTTACTAATTGATAGTAGACCTGTTTTACAAAGTCGGTCCCTTGAGGAAATCGAAGAACTCTTTTACACCAGACAAGAAATATACTCCTATCATCATTCAAAAGTGAATACCAATGATCTTGATGTTGATGAAGTGGCAGACTTCATAGTCGATTCATTGAAAGTGGCCTGGGATATTTATGAACCGCTTAAGTAAGACCATCCTTTTTGCTATATAATCAATGTTCCCAATAAAAGAATAATAGAAAAGATGAAAAGGGTACAGCGGTATGGATACCTAGCCTCCTGTAAACTAATCACCTTTTTATTTTTCTTTTTTAGGAAGATTCTCTAATAATCAGTTCTGGATTCAATATGATTCGCTGTTGTTCACGTTCAATTTTCTCCATTTGCTGATACAGAAGATTCGCTGCCTCTTTTCCAATACGTCTAGGGAATGAGGAAATGGTCGTTAGCGGAGGATGATAGATTTCTGCGACTGGAACGTTATCGAACCCTACGATATCTATATCTTTTCCAGGTGTATATCCTTTCATCATTAATCCTTGCATAACACCGAAGGCAATTAAGTCACTAAAGCAAAAAATCGCCGTAGGCGGATTAGGATTCTCAAGTACTTTCAATACAGCCTCCAGCCCTCCTTCCCGTGTAGGGGCACTATCTATCACCAACGATTCATCCACTTCCAATCCCGCTCTTGAAAGAGCTTCACGGTATCCCTCCATTCTCTCGATCCAAGTAGAAGATTCCTTGATGCCACCAAGGAGCGCAATTCTTTTATGCCCCTTTCCAAGGAGATGATCAACAGCGATCCTGGCTCCTTCTGGATAGTCTATGCCTACATAGTCGCTATTCACTCCAGGTAGTTCCCTAACAGCAAGGACCATCGGCGTGTCAATTTCATTTAACCGTTCAATTGTATCTTGTGAGCTTTCAGAGACAGGACAAAGAATCAGGCCTCCCACCCTATGTTCCATCATGGTCGAAAGGAGATGGTCTTGCTTGGCAACCGAGTCGAAGGTAGTCCCCAGCAACACTGTATACCCGACCTTATCCAATGCATCGTGAACGCCTATCAGGAATTCAGAAAAAAAGGTATTTGATATGTCGGTAATAATGATTCCTACTGTATCGGAACTCTGCGACCTTAGGTTTGCTGCAATTCTATCGTAAACATAGCCCAATTCATGCATGGATTTTAATACCTTTTTTCGCGTCGCTTCCGATATTCGGGGGTTATTACGAACGATAAGGGAAGCCGTGGATGTAGATACCCCAGCATGTTTCGCTACCTCTTGCAGCGTGACCCGCCCTTTTTTGGATTGTTTCATAAGTTCAATCACCATCTTGAATGTATTTTTGATGTACTTATTATTATCATGTTCTTACTATAATAATAATATAGTTAGTGTCATTATTACACCCTTGCTTTTGGAACATGGGTACCTCATCGATTAATAATCACTCCAATACATCTATATCCAATATTCATCAGTCCAAAAAAAAACGCCACCCTAGTTCTAGAAGATGGAGTTTTAATAATCCTTCAATATTTTTTAGCCATGGTTAAATATGGTCTGGTGCTGTGTCAATTTTTTATACCGGTAATAAATAAAGGCTGCAGCTAGGATTCCTATAGTTGCAATAAAGCAATCGAAAAGAAATATATGCGATATATCCCCACTCTTAGCGATCAAGCCCGTTGCAATTGGTAAAATGACGCTCGCCAAACTGGATGCCGTCGCAACGATCCCTGTTACAGTTCCTTTTTTCCTCCAGAAAAGTTCAGTCATTATTGCAATGGTTAATTGAAATATCCCAGCTGTCGATGCTCCAAGGAAAAAGGAGCTAATACTTAAGACAAAAGGTGAATGTATCGTTAATATGATGATTACCGTAAGTAATGTAATCATTGGATAAAGCAATATCACCGTCACGGGCTTAATCCATTTGTTCAATAAGATGGCTAATAGCAGGACGGAAATCAGTGATCCGACACTATAATAGCTCAATAATTTAATTGCACCTGAAGATGACATCCCTGCAACTTCCTGGCCGAAACTCGGTAACCAGATTTGTGAAACTGTAAATAACGCAGTTGATGTAAACCCAATTATGATTAGCGCGACTCCTTCGCTCCAAAATTTAGGTTCAGTTATGAACCTGTTCATATGCAAACCCTCCTCCTGACTGACAGCATCGGATTTGCTTTTTGGAAATGAAGCGGACAACATAAAAAACATATTCATGAAATAGATGACAGCCGGTAATAAAAATGCAAATCCGTAAAATAATTGGTTCCTAGAAAGAAACAAGATGAGGAATGGCAGGATTGTTGCACCAAGTGAACCAAAAGCCTTGACCATAACACTGGCGGAACCAGCAGATTCAGGAAACATTTCTGTTAGCGCCGGATATGTACCAGCATCCATGGCTGAGTTGGAAATTCCCGCAAGTAAGGCAAATACAAAGGCCATTTCATATGTGGGGGAAAATGGAATCCCAATTAAAAAAACTCCCATAATTACCGAAGAGACAATGATCAATGGCTTTCTTCCAAATTTATCTGATAATACTCCCGAGAGACCATACGTGAGTAATCTGCCTATTCCTATTGCTGCAATAAGATAACTGATGCCAGTAGAGTCCGTATCCCATTGTTCTGTTAAAGAGGGCATGTTTGAGGCGAGAATTATATTAACCATCCCCAGAAGAAAATAGTTAATATACATGCCAGATGCCGCTTTATAATACTGATTTTTCATTATTACACCCCTATAATAAATCACGTTGTGTTTCTCCCCTAGAACACTTTAATGCAAAATGTAATTACTTAAAGCCTCCCCTTTATGATATCCATTTAAATGAAAACCACTTTTCAAAAAAAAACGCTAAGAAAAACACGGGATTTCACTCCCTGCATTTCCTTAGCTCCGAGGTTTCTGCACTCATTTGATGGTAATCATATAAAGATGATGTACATCGAGTATGATTAAACCTCTATTACGATAAAATGGAGAATAATCTCCAGAGTGAATTCATCTTATTCTGCAAACAATTGCTCTTTGATGTAATCAACAGGCATCTGTTGACCTGTCCATAATTCAAAGGCCAATGCACCTTGCCAAAGCATCATCCCAAGACCATTAATAGCTGTAGCACCGGCAGCCTCAGCTTGTTCCATTAGTTTAGATTTACGTGGGATGTACACAACATCGGTTACGATTAAATCAGGACGCAGCATTGATTCGTCTTGAATGACACTTAAGCCTTCAAGTGGTTTCATGCCAACGCCAGTTCCATTTGCCAAAATATCACTAGTTGCGATTTCAGCCTTTAATTGTTCAACATTTTCAAGAGGGTATACATTGGCTTTCACATTTAAGTGCTTCATATCTTCATTGATGATCCGTACATTCTCTACTGCTTGCGGGAAGAAAGCATCATCACGAGCAAAAATGCTGATTTCCGCCACACCTTCCAGCGCAGATTGAATGGCAATTGGAGTAGCAGCCCCACCAGAACCGATAAGAGTCATTTTCTTGCCTTTAATATCTATACCATGTTCTTTTAGGTTCCGGGTATACCCCATCCCATCGGTACTGTGACCTACAAACTTACCATCAACATTAACAACTGTATTAACGGCCCCGGAAAATTTAGCACTGTCTGCCAATTCATCAAGATATGGAAGTATTTTCATTTTGTTAGGCATGGATACGTTAAATCCTCTTACATTTAATGCACGCATCCCTTTGACTGCATCTTCCAGCTGTTCGTTTCCAACTTCAAATGCTAAATAGGCGCAATTCAAGCCTAATTTATCGAAAGCCAAATTATGCATGGCAGGTGATAAAGAGTGTCCGATAGGTGTTGCCACCAATCCTACCAATTCCGTTTTCCCATTAATTCGTCCTAAATTTTCCATGTTCTATTCCCCCTGATTTTTAAAATTTTATATAAATTCCTTCTTGGAAGGAATTATGAGTTAAATGTTTTGATCAATTATCTCCAATACATCCCTTAATTGAGTAACAGGAATTTGTCCTGGGGCAGATGCTTCATTTCCGGCACCGAATGTACAAGCAGATCCAAACACTGCACCTGATAATCGGCTGACCAGGCCTGTGCCCGACATTGACATCGTAATGAATGGACGATCGGCATACTTTGTTTTCATCGTGTAAGTTGCATCTAATAAAACGAGTAAGTCACCTACAGTTTGGGGCATTACAGCGATTTTTGGAATATGGGCGCCAAATTCCTGCATTTTACGCAATCGGTAAATGATTTCTTCTTTTGCTGGTGTCTTATCGAAATCATGGTTACACATTACTACGTATACGCCATTTTCCTCAGCTACCTTTACGGTCTCCTTCACTGATGATTCTTCAAAAAATAATTCCACATCGACAAGATCAATATTCTTCGTTTCAATTGCTGCATGAAGAAGTTTGAAATAATATTCAACGCTGATTTCCTTGTTCCCGCCTTCTTTATGGCTTCTAAAAGTGAAAAGCAGCAAAGTATTGGGTACAGCACTTCTAAGTTTATAAATCATATCCGAAACGGCTTCTAAGCTTTCAACTTGTTCATAGACATCTACTCGCCATTCAATGATATCCGGCTGTAGCGCATTTACCGTTTCAACTTCTTTAAGCAGTTCTTCTTCAGTTGTCCCCATCAGTGGAACGATGATCTTTGGAACCCCTTCTCCGATCGTTACATCTTTGATCGTGATTGTTTTCATGGATGTTTCCCCCTTTATCATTATCATCAGTGGAGATTCATTTCCCGCTGATGTTCGGCTAGACCATTTTATTGGAAACCTTAATTACCTTTTTGTATCGATAGGCAACGAATACGGCCAATAAAACACTAACTACCGCAATTGCCACATCGAACAAGAAGACCGCAGTTAAACCAGCACTCTTAGAAATGATACCTGTAACGAAAGGTATGATGATAAAGGCTGAACTAGCTGCAATGTTTACATATGAAGTAATCGTCCCTTTATTGGCTGGGAAGAACTCTGTTATTATTGTCATGGCCAATTGGAACACCCCTGCAGTTGAAAGCCCAATGAAGAAAGCGCTCAAAACAGTTATAAATGGTTGTTGGATGTAAATGAGTGACAATAAAGATAACGCTGCAATGATCGGATAGATAATCATGACGGTAATGGGCTTAATTACTTTATTCAATAGAACTGCTAGTAAAATGACAGAAACAAGGGAGCCAATGCTATAGTAACTAAGCAATTGAACAGCTTTAGCCTGGGTTAGCCCCAATGCATCTTGTCCAAAGTTCGGGAGCCAGACTTGAACCAGCATGAATAAAGCAGTTGATGTGAAGCCTAATAGTATGACGGCCAAACCTTCCTGAGCAAACTTCGGTTTGGAGAGGAATTGGTGTTGAACCGGTGCAGTTTGTTCATCATCTTTAGTCTGGCTATGAGCTTTATGATCCGGGAATGAAACCTTAAGCAGGAAAAACCCATTAACAAGATAAACAGCAGCCATTAAGAAGAATGTATACCCGTAAAACATATCCCTAGCTATGAAGAACGCCATGATAAATGGAAGAAGTGCGGCACCGACTGAAACGAACGCTTTTATTAATACGGTTGCGGAACCAGCTTTCTTTTGAAAAGCCTCAATAAGTGCTGGATACGTACCAGCATCCAAAAATGAGTTTGCAATACCAGCACACACAGCAAATATAAATGCCAATGTATAGTTAGGAGCCAAAGGTATACCTATGAGGAAAATCAGGTAGATAAAAGATGCTGAAACAACAAATGGTTTCCTTCCTAATTTATCCGAAAGTCTACCGGCGAAAAACAAAGAAACTAACTTACCGATTCCTATAGCAGAGACCAAGTAACTTATTCCTGAGGCACTTGTATTTAATTGGTCGGATAATTTTTCCATATTTGACCCAATGATAATATTGATCATGCCTAAAATAAAATAGCTAATATATAAACCTGTGGCCATTTTTATAAATGGATTTTTCATGAAACACACCCCTATTAAAAAAGTTATCGAAATGCAATTTGATTCTTAAGCCTTTCAGAAGTTTCCTCCTTGCCCCATACCATAAATTTATGAAACACAATTACGTACTAAATAAAAACAATAAACTTCATTAGTTAACCGGCTTGTTAGTACATCGTTCTACTAACTTTCGCTATCTAGTATATCGTTCTACTAAATTTTAGTTCAATAATAGTACATCGTTCTACTAACTTTCAATAATATTGGTATATCGTTCTACTATTATTGAACGAGTAGTTTCTTAATTCAAAAGGTATTAAATTAAGACTTATGCTAAAGTTAATCAGTTAACTTTCTTTAGTATATCGTTCTACTGGATTATTATACTGCGCTAATTTAATTGTGTCAAACTCATGAAGCAATCCTTAATAACTATCAAAGCGATCCCTCATATTCATTATTTTCTTCCAAAGGTGCTCATTTTGGTTCCGATTTACCTTAAAAGTTCAGCCATACCTTGGATTTGTTAGTGTTCATACAAGATGAAGAACGCTTTTATTTGCTGTGGCACAAATTATTCTATTATTTATGAGGGCTTCCTTCCTTTTCGATATTCTCCACTTTTTTAGTTACCAGTTTCTGAATAAATTTCTTTTTAGCTAAAAAATATGCACTGCTGCTTATTTAAATCCAATTCTCCAGTTATTTGCAATCGATTTGAATATCTCGTGTTTAAGAAAGGATGGAAGAATGTCTCGCTTATATCCTAAGTTGAGGGATGGGTCAAAAAGATTCTCAATTTAAAATGAAAAACAATTTTCAATTTCAGCCTCTCTCAGGGGTTATATAACAACTTCTATATATAGAAATAACGGGGCTACATAATTTTTTTAGAAACTTTTGGTTCATAACGCAAAAAAAAAGACCAGCCGGATGGCTGATCTTTTTAAATGGCTTGGCGGCGTCCTACTCTCACAGGGGGAAACCCCCAACTA
>NZ_JBHZPG010000064.1:0-9921 GCF_042788005.1 Peribacillus sp. YIM B13472 | reverse complement strand
TCCCCATATCGTAAGGAAGTAGAATTATTGGATGGTATACCTGGTGTGAACAAAGCTGCCGCAGCTACTTTTATTGCAGAGATGGGCGTTGATATGTCCGTATTTAAGTCGGCTAAACATCTTGCCTCTTGGGCTGGTGTGAGTCCTGGAAATTACGAAAGTGCTGGTAAAAAAAAACGAGTAAAACCACACAAGGAAACAAAGCATTAAAAACGATGGCTGTAGAATGTGTACTGGCAACCTCTAGGCAAAATAATCGAATTGCTTCACATCGAAAAAGGATTACCAAACGACAGGGAAAAATGAAGGGACGAATCGCTTCTGCTCATTTACTATTGACGATTGCTTACAACATCTTAAAAACAGGAGAACCCTATCATGAACTAGGCTCAAATTACCTTGAAGAAAAACAAATGAACAAAGAATTAAAAATGATAGAATACCTAAAAAAGAAAGGATATACAACAATCCCTCCATCTGAACAACAAACTGCATAACCAATCAAAATAACGACATAGTACATTTAAGTCCTTCAAAAAATTAGAATATGGTGGGCTTATTTTAGTATGGCCTCTTTCACTAATGTGTTTTCATACAAAAAAGGCTGCTTCAGCAACCCCTGTTAATGAACTAAAGCACCCGTAAGTTCATTAAGAAAATATTCTGAAAAAGTTCATGCTAATGAGTAACTTCATTTTTACTTTACATAAAGATTTTGCATTTGGGCAAAATTATAGAAATAAATTCAATTGGAGAACAACATTTATGATTTTCCTTGCCCTTTTATTAATGTTAGGCGGTTTATTAATTATTAATACTATTTACGCTTATCACACCAAGCACATTGACTCGAATTTTTTATCCACTTTATGGTACTATATAAAACTTTTACCTCTTTTTCTGTCTGCGAGTATTATGATTGGATACGGAGTGAAGTTTTTAACAAAAATTGTAGATAACTTAACCTTCTCACTTATTGTCTCTAAAGGAATGGAGATACTAGTTAGTGTCGCAATTGGATATATATTTCTAAAAGAAATTCCCAATTGGCGAACAGGGATTGGTATCACAATTATATTAATTGGTTTTTGGTTATTAAAAGGAAAATAGAAAGAGTTTACCTTGATAGACTCTTTCTTATGACAAGTGTACTTTCGTTAGTTATTCAAGAATATGGCCCAATTGTTGAACAAAGATCAACAGCACTCTTGAACTATCCTGCCCCGTTAGCGAAGCAACCCAATTTAATGAACTAACGCACCCGTTAGTTCACTAAGAAAAGCATTTCTTATTAAAGAATCCGCACGTTTGTTGAAAATTAAATCCTATGAATTGAACTTTAGCACCCAGTTAATAGGATTTAGATTTATAACTATGGTGATTTATATAAAATTCATCTATCTTACTAAATATTTTTTGTATAATTGAGATTGGTATATAAGGATTTAATAGAACTGCTCTTAACCAACGATCTCCTCTATAAGTTGGCAAGGAAAAAAATACTCGTTCTTCATTAAGCAGATACTGTTGCAACTCTAAGTTCCATTGGTCCCATTGTTTCGAATCGAGATATTTTGGTCTTCCTCTAAAACAACATAAATTTGTATCAGGTTCACTTGCTAGCTCTATGTAGGAGCGTTTTTTTACTTGTACTACAAATTCCTCGACTAATAAATAACTTTCATTCAATAGTTGGTCGTAACCTTTTAATCCAATGTGCTGAAGAGACAAATATAACTTTAAAATGTCAGCATGACGGGTGCCTTGAACACTAACTTCACCTAAATTTGTAAAATTTGTATCATTCATATATGGAGCAGAAATTCGGAAATCCGTTTCCAACAATTCACGGTTCTTAAATAAAACCATAGCACATGTTTTTGCAACATACATCCATTTTTGAGGGTTAAAAGTTATAGAATCTGCCCTTTCTATACCAGAAAGTAATTGACGATACTTCTCTGAAAATACTAATGCCCCACCATAAGCAGCATCTACATGTAACCAGAGCCCATACTTCTTTGCTGTTTCTGCAATGGATAAGATGGGGTCAATACTACCCGTTACAGTTGTTCCAGCCGTTGCCACAACTGCAAAAGGTTTTTTCCCGTCTTCTAACAATTTAATAATCTTTTTCTCTAAGTCGGAGATATCCATCTGAGAATTATGGTTACTTTTTACAGCGATTACACTAGAAGTACCTAATCCTAATAACATAGCTGCCTTATGAAGAGAGGTATGGCTCTCTTCCGATACTAAAATAACTGGTTGACCTATTAGTCCAGTTAATCCTGCCTCTTTAACTTGAAATTTATGGTTCCGAGCAACTGCAAGGGCCTGAAGGTTAGCAAGACTCCCTCCACTAGTCATTACTCCCCCACCCTTTTCATCAAAGCCAAACATCTTTGCAATTTTTTGAAGCACTTGAACTTCCATTTGAGAGAATACAGGTGACATTTCAAGACTCAACATATTGTTATTAATAGCCGTTGTTACAAATTCACCCAAACAGGAAATTAAAGTTGGCATCGAGTCCATGTGACCAATATAGTTAGGAGTTAGAGGATTCATTGAATTTCTTAAAATCACTTGTAATTTTAGAAGAATATCTTCAGTAGGAGTCCCTTCTATGGAAAACTCATCAAAATTATAATTTTCTATTTGAGCTAAAAATGGACGTTGCTCAGAATTACTAGAATTCTCTATAACCAAATCCATAACTTTACTAATTAGACTTTTAACTTCATCAATATTTTGACCATTTGGTTCAATAAAAGAGTCATTCGGAAGAAAATTAATATTCAAAATTATCACTCTACTCTCATGATTATTGCACCTAGTATAACAATCGAGCAGATAGATTCAAGAAAAAAATGGAATATCTCTTATAAAAAATAAAAGCAAACCTAATAAATACAGCACTCTACAACTATACTTCCCCTATAGTTGCATTAGGAAAAAGCCGCCTTAAAGACAGCTCCGATCTTCAGCTAACGCACCCGTTAGTTGAATTAGAACATTTATCTTTTTCTTAAAGAGCTGTACTATTCGGGGCAGATGGATGCACAATTATTTAGGTTGGTGAACACGTTTCTAAACGGAAAGTATTACCTAGTATTTAACTGACCTTTTAATTCTCATATAATGCAAACCAAATCACAACAATGAATCCATTTTAATCAATCTTTTTTAAAATTTATGGCTAACCGTTTTTCTATTTGTATAATTGATAAATTTGGTGCATCGTAAAATGCAGTTATTTTTAGTTGTGGTCTTATACATTATTTTATTGATAGTCTCATGATAATTTCTTCGCCGATACGTCCTATTTGTCTCTCATTTGTATCTTCAAATCCTACTTTTAAATATAGTTTTTGTGCTGGAATATTATCTTTATCTACAACTAATACAATTTCATCACATTTAGGGAATTCTGATATAACAAACTCATGCAGTAATGACATCCCTTGTTTAGCGTAGCCTTTTCCTTGCTCTGTATTATTAATTGATAGTGCAGTTAATAACAAAGCGTTCAGATTAGTGGAGTATTTCTTTACTCGTTCGTTTGAATTTAGTAGAAAGAAACCAACAGGTGTATTATCACTTAAAATAACTATACGATGCTGTCCATCAGTAGCTTCCCCAAATTTGTTTGGCAATGCAGAAAATTGTTTTTGTTCGTCTGTAAGTACAAAAGAGTTCAATCCTGTCAAATACTCACTTGAAAAATGCTTTAGTTCAACACTATTAATATTTTCCATAATATAATTCCCCATTCATATTAAATCTAGAGTTAATATTTATCTTAAAAAGGGTTTTTATGTCTCCTCCTGCAAATTAATCGCCATATATATTATTTTTCCAGCCCAGTAGTAATACGCACTGCGTGGGATGCCAGCTACATTCACTAATTCGATGATCGTATATTTACTCCCTAATTCATAGATTACTTGCGCTTTTTGACGCTCTGAGATTTTCTCTCCTCTTGAATTAAGGCTTTCAACTTTTTTAAATTATTTTATTTCTTTTATAAATTCCCTAAAGTTTTCAACGATCTCTTTTGAATTCGTATGGTGTAAATAATGTTCTCCTTCAAGTGTCATCACTTTTCCATGAACAGAATCTTTGACTTGCTCTTTATGCAGTGGTATCCATCCTTCAACGTCTGTGTTATTCGCTTGTATAAAGAAAATAGTAGGAAGATTTTCTGGGAATGTTAAATTTTGAGCCCCTTTAAAATTAGAAGAAATATTTTTCATTTCATTCAAGGTAGTGGCATTATTCAAGTTTTTATTCGTAATCATTTTCATTTGTTCTTTTGTTTTATCATCAAATGATAGTGAAGCATATGGGTCACCACCTAGTTTCATGATCAATCTTAAGAGACCTGATTTTTTGAGTAATTTAAAAGTTTCTAATGGAAAGTCATCATCCATACCACCTTGTGTTGGAACACTACTATCGATTCCGACAAATGCACTCACTTCGTTTGGATATTTGTTCACATAATCCAGTCCGTAAATGCCTGCAATGGAATGGCCCATTAGAGTGTAACGGTCAATATTAAGCTGCTGTAAAGCTTCATGAATTTCGCTTACAATATTCTCCATGCTTCGCTCTTTTTCGGTTTCATCACTTAATCCATAACCGAAAGGCTCAATCACGACAACTTTGTAAAATGGAGATAGTTCATCTACTAGCAGCTTAAAATCAAGTGCTGGTGCCGCTGTTCCAAAACCTGGTAGTAACACTACTGTTTCTTCGCCTTTTCCTTGAATTGTCACATTCATATTTTTCCCGTCTACTTGTACAGGCTGACCATAAGATTCTATTTTCCCTTGCTCCGTTTTATTACTAATCATATTAACTATAAAAACAATAGCTAGAAAAAGCACTATTGCTATAGCTATAACTCCTAGTGATTTAAGTAAAATGATAAGCGTTTTTTTCATAATTTATGCACCAGGATTAAAGTGACTATTGAAGCTCGTTTTCTGCTTGTTCTCGTACCCATCCTCATGTTCATTATCTCTCTTAGTTTCACCCTCATCCTCTCCTGTCATCATCAGTTTATTGGGCTACCATAACGGGCCACTAAGGAAAGCTGATTACATAATCCTAAGCTGTTTGTATTTGCTATTCCAGGTGCAAAATATCCTACCTAACCCATTTTCTAAAAATGTCCTCATTCGAAAATAAAAGAGCAAAAAGAATGATAAGCATACCAATCTTATGTTGTGAAAATAATGGTTCTTTTAAAACGACATAGCCTAGAATGATGCCAATGACCGGTACAATATAGTTGCTGAAGATGCAAACAGAGCACCTTCCCTTTGAATCAAAAGATTATACAGCATATAGACGATTCCAGCGTGGAACATTCCTAAAATAATAATAGAAAATATTTGTGTATGATTAATGTCCTTTGCAATGGCTTTTCAAAAAGGAGTGCGAATGGGATTAAGACGATACTTGCAATCCATAAAACATTTCTCATATGGACCACCGGAGAACCATCTTCTAATTTTTCCATTAGAATTAAAGACAATGCAAAACTTATAGCAGCAAGAATGAGCAACACATTACCCAATATATTACCTGAAACGTTCATAATTCCTTGCGTTGGCCAAGACAAGATCACAATTCCTAAAAATCCTAATACTATGCTGACTATTTCAAATTTGCTTGCTTTCTTTTTGAAGAGCAATACGAAAAATACTAATGTGAAGACTGGAACCATTGCGATTAGCATAGATGCTATACTGCTCGATACGTACTTTTGGCCTTGTGCAATAAGAATAAACGGCAAGACTACTTCAAAAAGTGCAATCCAAAAATATTTTTTAGTATGGGTTGTGTAGTTTTTCTTTGATTGGAACAGACCAATCACTGATAAACATATTGCACCGATCAGTACTTTCAAAGCAGACCACGAAATGGAACCTACATCATTCCGTTACTAATTCCATGAAGAAAAATTGAGATCCCCAAATGAAGCTTATGATTAGTAAGAGACTATATTTTTTCATTTGATTTGCCCCTTGCACCAAAATAGTTTGTACTAACAACACCGATGATAATGATAATGGATCCGGCTATGTGGTATAAATGAAATTCCTCATTTAAAAAAATGACCCCTGCTAAAATGGTAATGAGCGTAGCAAAATTACTGAAAACACTCATTTTCGATGCGTCTATTTTTGATAATGCATAGTTGGAAAGATAGGACGTTCCTAAAGACGATAGGATACCTAAATATAAAATGGCAAGAATAAAATCCCAGTGTCCAAAAGGTTGCATAAATTGATCCAGTGTTCCATTCATTATATGGTTTGTCAGTGCCAGTCCATTAAAAGCTATAAACCCAAACAAGGTCATGATATATGTGATAGTGAATAACGAATAGCGTTGTGTTAACTTTCTGGCAAATACGTTGTATAGTGAGGAGGTAAGTGCTGAAAGTAAAATTAAACCAGCCCCGAAGAGATTTGTATTTGTCCCCCCTGCCCCGTTCATGTACATAATATACATCACACCGAGTACAGATAAACCAATAGCTATTTTTTGACTGCGTGTAGATGTTTCCTTTAATATGATACTTGCAAAAATCAACGTAAAAATTGGTATTGTTGCTTGAATAATACCAGCTTCCGATGAGGATGTATGCACTAACCCAAATACTTGAAAAGCAAAAAAGAGTGTCGGATATAAGATGGCTAACAAGGCAATCTGCTGTACATCCTTTTTTGTTACCTTGATCGATTCTTTTTTTAACACGAACAACACTGTGGCAGCGATCCATGCAATGGTAAACCGATGAGCCAATGTATCTAACGGTGTTGCAACCGTTAATGTCACTTTAACAAACATAAATGACAATCCAATAATGATTGCATAGATGGTTGCTGCGATATATGCATTTCTATTTTCAATCATTTCGATTACCCCCTTATATTGATCCGGCCGGTACCATTATCGTAAGAGAAAATAATAACCTTTACGATATAAAAAATACACATCTGTACCGATACAGATGTGCAAGGAGGTTTATGATGCTTAAATATGAAACAATCTATCAATCACTCCTGATGCAAATTCAGTCTGAAACAAAACCTCAGTGAAAAACACTAATGTTTTCAATACTTCATTTGTTTCTTCTTCGGTAATGCCGATATAGAGCAAGGTGACCGAAGGGTGAGAATGATGCAGGATTCGTTGCAACATTTAAAATTATACCATAAAAATCCAAATCGTTATGGAACTAACCTGCCCCGATAGTTGCATAAAGAAAGAGCTGCCTTAAAGACAGCCCTCATCTTCAGCTAAAGCACCCGTTAGTTTAAGTACTATTCTTCACAAACTTATATTAGTTCGCAACTAAGATTTAAGAACATAATTAATAAATTCTGTTTTTGCTTTAGTGTACGCTTCACGATCATTGCTATATTTTTTTGCTAAATTTCTTTTAAGAGTAGCGTATTCATCAATAAACTGCTGATTAGTCCGTAATAAATCACGAAAAAGTAGCTGATTATCCCACCGTTCTTCTCCCTCAAGTAAAATATGTAAATGTACTACTCGTTTGTCGTTAATTACTTTCACAAAAAATCTTTGCCAAGGTCGATTGTCTATGTTAGGTGGTACATAATTCCAGTCGTGATTAGCTAACAATGAAGATATTTCTTTTATTTTTTGAAATGAATCAATTTTGGCCATTAAATCAATGATTGGTTTAGCTGGTAAATTTGGAATAGATGTACTTCCATAATGTTGAATTTCCGTTATGCCGAAAGTTGAAAGAAGATTAAGAAGAAGTGCTTTTTCCTGATTACCTTTTTCTACCCACTTGGGATTTGGTTCGACAATGTCTATTGTCTCATTAGCCCAAACGGGCCATGTGCTTTCATCATGAATATCTTTCATTTTACTCTCCCTCAAGATTTTAATTTTTTCAGTTCAGAAAAATCTTTGTACCTGCATTCTTTTACAACCCTGCCTCGCTAAATCGAGTAGGGGCAAAATAAGTTTATTTTCGCCCCTCTCACAACACCGTACGTACGGTTCGCGTATACGGCGTTTCAATTTATATCACAGTGTGTACTTTTAGGCAATGTTCTAAAGCAGAGGGGACTCCCCTCTGCTTTAGTCTTTTGTTTGAGATTGCTCTTTGGACGACTTTGTATACTCCTATGAATCGGTAACCTTTTCGACAGTAGGTTAATCCTTTCGCTTCTTCCTCCGGAATTCCTAGTTGAATAAGCGATTTAATTTGTTTCTTCGCTACTTTCCATTGTTTCCATATGATGACCCTAATTCTAGAGCGAAGCTTTGTGTCTATTCGTTCCGTCGTTTTTTTCATGTTTGCCACTCTGAAGTAGTTTACCCATCCAACTATTACTTGGTTCAATTTCAATATTCGGTAGTCTAGTGGAACATTCCAATTTCGCTTTGTCAGTTGTCGAAGTTTCCTTTGAAACTTCTGTACAGAACTTGGATGAGGTTTCACTTTGTAGTTGTTGTTATTAGTGTCGTAATAATACCCAAATCTAGATTTTTCATTAAATAATAACACCTGTTAGTTAATGAAGAAAAATCTGCCTTAAAGACAGCTCCGATCTTCAGCTAACGCACCTGTTAGCTTAAGTACACTTGTTCACAATCTTATGTCACAGTTTATTAAATTCAGAAGTGTTCATTATTTTTTGGAAAAACTCATTTTTAACTTCCCTATACTCATTCATTTCTTTCCCTTCAAACTCTCTTTTTAACTCATCATATTCCATCCTGTAAGTATCATTTAGTAATAAAACATCTCGAAATTTCCAAAAGAAATCATATTCAGAATCTATGACAGTTAATTGAACTCCTAAAGGAGGAACGGTTGAATCGTCTTTAAAAGCCCTGAACCAGTCCGTTTTTACACTACCTTCATTAAGTTCATATAATGCTGAGAGTGTCTGAACTGCCTTTGGGAATTGTTCAGAATCAACACGCACTTGTATATCTAAATCACCCTTTGTAAGGCTATTAGGGACAGCCGTACTTCCAACGTGCTGAACATCAGCTTCGGGCATACGTTCTTTAATTATCTTTTTGTGTACTAAGAAAGTTTTCTCTGCCTTTTCAAAAAAAAGACGGTTTTCAAAAAAATTAACCTGTTCCATATTACCCTCCCCATAAGAAATTCATTAAGGTTAATTTTACCATTTCATTCAATTAACCTGCCCCGATAGTTGCATAAAAAAAGGAGCTGCTGATCAGCTCCTGGTAATGAAGTAAAGCATCCGTTAGTACATTAAAGCTAGTTTTTTATTTGTGATTTTTTAATATCTGAACCTCTTCTTCGAGATTATCTATTCTTTGTTGAAGTGCTTTCTTCGGTTCTGAAATCCTTCGACCTAATATAACGAAGAAACCAATAATAGCAATAATTCCTCCAGCAAAAGCAATAATAAATAACAGTGCAACATCAAACATATAAACAACTCCTAATTTATTTAGGGATTTCAGATTGAAATAAATCGTCCCCAGTATGACAACAGAATTAACAAAAATAAGATAGCAGAAATAACCAACACTTTTTTACTGTTATTTTCACCTTCTTCTTTCTTTTGCATCATTTTCTTTCTATATTTCATTTGTACCTTTTTCTTTTTATCATCTAATTTCATATTGCAGGTAGACTCCTTAACGAAGATAATTAAGTTAATTTTACCATAAAAAACCACTTTGTTATGGAACTATCCTGCCCCTTTCGTATTATAATGTCAGCCAGTTATTTCTGGTTGACCATTTTTTATATCGATATATGATAACGGTAGCTGGGGTAGAACGTTCCTGCCCGTGGGACTACGATCTCGTATAACAAGCGAAGCTATGATACTACAAGAAGGATTTAGGGGTACCGGCAATATTCTTTAG
>NZ_JBHZPG010000063.1:0-10873 GCF_042788005.1 Peribacillus sp. YIM B13472 | reverse complement strand
GCGAGTGCCTGGAGAGGAAATCAACGTTCAAATTGTACAAGCCATAAAAATAGACAAACTCGATTTTCATCGAGTTTTTCTGGTCTTTTTAACTTTTTGTCCCTGGGGGTAGAGTCAACGAGAAAGCATAAAACCTACCCTAATTCAATTAATTCCAGTAAGGTGGCAATTGTAGTAGAACGATGTTATTTAACGTCCATAAAAGTGTAAAAAACATTTACGGACGTTCTTTGTTTTGCAGATACATTTACGAACGGTTTGATAGAACTAACATGGAGAGGTGTAAAAAATAGATGTTCGTAAATTTGGATACATATGAGTTAGCAGCAAAGATCAAAATGAAGGACGACAACTTCAAGCCATATTGGATAATGGTCTTAAAGATCGAGATATCTAGATCTTTACAGATGGTCCGATCGATTGAACCAGTTATGCGGCTTGGATGGTTCCTGGATTCAGCGGTGGAAAAATCAGTCTACGAATGCGCAAAAGCTAAAAATCCAGGAATGGAAGTTGAGCTATAGATTTTTTATTTATTTACTCGTAAGCCAATTTTCAATTAACATTGCACTTGCCCATCCATAGCTGGATGGGCTTTTCAATTTTATAATACACTATGGATAAAATCAAAATCACGATTTGTGAGTAGATATAATCTATAATATGGTAAAAAACTACTTTTCAATATCGATTGAAAACCAACCAGATCCTGTGAAAATTCAATAATGAATTATTGGCATTTCGATGAATCCTCTACAGAAGGGCATTATATGTGAATAAAATTCATTAATGAATTGACTGATCTTAATACTAAGCAATTTTACACAAGAATAGGACTTGGCATGCAAGTTGCATAATCATAATAATAAGAATAAATCAAACATGCACGATAGAAATTCGTTTATATGTGGAGGGATAATGGTGCGAAAAACGATAAATAAACCATGGGAGCAGTGGTATGTTGAAAGAATGAACTCTATGAAGCTACCGGAAATATCCGTCTATTCACTGCTTGATATAACAGTAAGTAAGTTTCCTCACCATACAGCCATCATTTATGAAGACGAGTCCATGGATTATAAGAATCTAAAAATGCAGGTAGACAAACTTGCAGGTAAATGGAGAGAAATGGGCTTTGTTAAAGGTGAACGGATTGGTCTGATGATGGCCAACCACCCTAATTTCATAATCAGTTATTACGCTGCGCAGGCACTAGGTCTGTTAGTTGTACAAATTAATCCCATGTATAAACCACGGGAACTTTTGCAAATCTTAATAGACTCGGATACCAAGAGTATTGTATTTGACCAAACGGCCGCAAATACAATCGAAGAAACGAAAGCGATATATGAATTTGATGTTTGCATTGACACGGAAAATGTTCAAAATGGTTCTTATTCCCTTCAAACGATGATTGAAACCGGGGAGGCCATTAAAAAGCCGGAAATGATAAGCCCGCATGACGATACTGCAGTCATCCAATATACTGGCGGCACCACAGGGAAGATGAAGGGTGTCATGCTTACTCACCATAATTTAACCTCTAATGTCGTGCAAAGCTTTGAAATGTATGGGGATTCCCTGAAACCTGGCGAAGAAATCGTTTTGGCAGCTACGCCTCTTTACCATGTTTATGCCATGACAAGTGCAATGAATCTAGGTATCTATATTGGAGCTGCCATCCTCTTATTTCCTAAATTCGAACTTCAAGATGTACTTGCAAAAATAAAAAAGTATCGTCCGACTTTCTTTCCAGGAGTTCCAAAGATGTATAATGCATTCGTCAATCATCCTGGAATTGAAAACTATGGACTGAATTGTTTAAAAAGTTGTTCTTGTGGATCGGCACCCCTTCCGGTTGAAGTAATTAAGCGATTTGAGGAGCTGACCGGTGCCAAAATCGGAGAGGGCTTCGGTTTGTCGGAGGCTTCACCTTCCACCCATCGTAATCCGCCTTTCGGAAAAAGGAAAATAGGAAGCATTGGCATCCCTTTTCCTGGCACGGACTGTATGATCATTGACGATGAAAATAATGAAGTGCCTAACACAAGCGTCGGGGAGTTGCTCATAAAAGGCCCCCAAATCATGAAGGGTTATTGGAATAACGAAGCCGAAACCAAAAAGGCCTTACAGAATGACTGGCTATATACTGGCGATCTTGCTGTGATGGATGACGAAGGATATTTCTATATAGTCGGGAGGAAAAAAGAAATGATCATCGTCGGCGGATTCAATATTTACCCTCAGGAGGTAGAAGGAGTTCTGTATGAACATCCGGCAATTAAAGAGGCAGCTGTGGTGGGAATCCCCCATAAAGTAAAAGGCGAAATTGTGAAAGCGTTCATCGTACCTAAAGAAAGCGCTTCCGTGGATCTTGAAGAAATAGAAGGATATTGTTATTCCCAATTGACGCCTTATAAGGTACCAAAAGTATTTGAATTGAGAAAAGAACTTCCGCGAAATACAGTGGGTAAACTATTAAAAAGATTGTTAGTTAAAGAAGAATTGGAAAAGGAATGAAAGAGGGGGAATGTGGTTAGCTCATCCAACTATTTATGATCAAACCTACGTTGGGTGGTTTACGCGTTTGTATACAAAAATAAAGAAGAGGAGGGATTCATATGCGTTGGGTTGTTCTCATTCTATTATTCTTTGGGGCCGTCATCAATTTTGCAGATAAATCGATCGTGGGTCTCGCGGCGGTTCCTATCATGAAGGAATTCGATCTTTCCTATGCGGAGTGGGGCCTTGTTGGAAGCAGTTATTATTGGCTCTACCCAGTAACAGGTATTTTTGGGGCGGCATGGGCTGATCGGCTGGGGGCTAAAAAAGTGCTTGGGTTCATCATGCTGACATGGACTGTTTTGCAATTTGGCGTTTTAGCCATCACCGCTCTTCCATTATTGATTCTATACAGGATTTTACTGGGCGCATTCGAAGGACCTTATAGCCCGATTGCTTACAGTCATGCCGATAAGTGGTTTCCGCCGAAACTGAAAGGCTTTGCCAATTCGGTGGTTGTTGGCGGAGGGACCGTTGGTGCGATGATCGTGGCACCGATCCTCGTATCCTTAATTACGATATTCGGCTGGAAGGTTGCCTTTGCAGCACTTGGTGCAGCAAGCCTTGTTTGGTTCTTCCTCTTTCAATTTTTAACAAAGGAAAATCCAGTTGAAATATATGAAAACGTACAAAAGAAAAAGAAAGTGAAACTAGAAAAAATAAAAGTGAAAGACTTTTTGTTGCTATTGGCTTCACCTACTGCTTTGTTTACTACGCTCGCATATTTTTCAACGTATATTTTAGTTGTTTGGTTTTCTGTTTGGCTCCCGATTTATTTAGTGGAAGCCGTAAAAATGACACCAGGTCAAATGGGAAGCAGCGTTGCGATAATCGGAGTCGTTTCCGTATGTATTTATATGGGTGTTTCGATGGTGTCCGATCATTTATTCAAGAAGAATCAGAATTGGCGGTCATCGAGGGTATTTGTCGTCGCGGGCGCTATGATTCTTGGTGCATTGTTCTTTTCTTCGATCATGGTATTTCAAAATCCAACCTGGGTAATAGTCGCCATGTGTTTAGCAAAGGGCCTTACATATGCCATTTTACCGATCGGACCAACGATCATGATCAATGAAATGCAAGAGCGGGGAGGATTGATGACAAGCATCTTAACATCATCAGGAAATATAGCAGGCATTATTGCACCTCTATTAACTGGCTATATCATAAGTTTAGCAGGAGGAAATGAATTATTGGGATATAACTTATCGATATTGTTCATGGCCATCCTAGTCCTGGCTTTTGGCATCCTGTTTGCGATATTCGTTAAACCAGCCAAATCAAAAGGGAAACGTAAAAATAAAAGTTCGGATAACGTTGATCTTAAGTCCTCATAAGCAAGGTCGAACCTGCTTACATTCAGTGAAACTAGTGAAATGAAGGGATTCCTTCAAATGGGTGTGAAAAAAGGAAAAGGAGCGGATGGGAAAATGAATAGAGATGCCGTCATAGTTTCTGCAGTTCGAACAGCGATTGGAAAACAGGGAGGTGCACTTGCATCGGTTCCCGCACACGCATTTGGAGCAGAAGTGATGAAAGAAGCCATAAAACGAGCGAATGTCGAACCCCTAATGATAGATGATGTAATCATGGGGAATGTGTTAAGCGGAGGTGGAAACATTGCCAGGTTAACGGCGCTGGAAACAGGCCTCTCGATTCATCTTCCCGGACTGACTGTCGACCGTCAATGCGGCTCGGGAATAAATGCTGTCAACTTGGCTGCACAAGCGATCCGGGCAGGCGAAGGCGATGTCTATATCGCCGGTGGGGTCGAGAGCATGAGCAGGGCACCATACTTGATGGATCGACCGGAAAAAGCATACAGTGCAAAGCCACCGCAGTTCAGAAAATCCCGGTTGTCCCCAAAAGAGATTGGCGATCCCCCGATGGGAATCACGGCTGAAAATTTAGCGGAAAAATATGAGGTCAGCAGGGAAGAACAAGATGAATTCGCACTGCAAAGCCAAAAAAAGATGACCAAAGCCGTGGAAGAGGGCCGTTTCAATGAGCAAATTGCGCCTATTCACATTCCGGTCAGAAAAGGCGACGATATTGAATTTAAATTGGATGAACATCCACGTCCGCAAATAACGAAAGAAGGACTAGCCAAATTATCACCTGCGTTTTTAGAAGGCGGTTCCGTGACTGCAGGCAATAGTTCGGGATTGAATGATGCCGCATCGGCCCTGGTCATCATGTCGAGGGAAAAAGCAGTGGAATTGGGGATTAAACCTTTGGCGACGATCAGGGCACAGGCCGTTGCAGGGGTAGATCCAAATTATATGGGAATAGGACCTGTTCCCGCTATAAGAAAGGTCATGGAGAAATCAGGGCTTTCCTTAAATGAAATGGACATCATTGAAATTAATGAAGCCTTCGCCGCTCAAGTCATTGCTTGTAATAGGGAGCTTGATATGAATCCCGCAAGAGTGAATGTGAACGGGGGAGCCATTGCACATGGACATCCACTAGGTGCGACGGGTGCCATCCTCATTACGAAAGCGGTTTATGAATTGAAGCGTTCTGCCGGAAGGTTTGCTCTTATTACAGCTTGCATTGGAGGCGGGCAGGGAATTGCTACGATAATTGAACGTGAAGCCTGATTTTGTAGGAGCGAGGACTCTAATATACCAGAATATAATGAATTCCATTGAATGATTAGATGATAGCAGCCCTATAGGCCCTATGAAGAAAACTTGTAAATGGCTACACATGAACAGAACTAAGGAGGAATAAACTGATGACAATCACTTTAACCAAGGAAATGCAGCAAATGAAGGAAATGATCCGTAATTTTGTTGAAAGGGAAGTGGAGCCCTACGCCATACAAATTGAAGAAGAAGATGCCATCCCGGAGCATTTGGTGGAAAAAGCAAAAGACCTTGGCTTATTCGGGATAAGCATTCCAGAACAATACGGTGGAATTGGCTTGAATGCTGTTGGAAAGGCTACCGTATTAGAGCAGTTAGGGAGGACCCATAATGGATTTGTTTCATTAATAAGCGCCCACACCGGGATTGGCAGTACAGGTCTGGTTAAGCTTGCATCCGAACATTTGAAAAATAAATATTTGCCTGAAATGGCAGCAGGCACGAAAATTGGCGCCTTTGCTTTATCTGAACCAGGAGCGGGATCGGATGCAACCAATTTGGCAACAAGTGCAGAAAAGAAGGGTGATTACTGGGTGATGAACGGGACGAAACATTTCATCACGAATGGGCCGATAGCTGATGTTTATACCGTATTTGCTATAACGGATAAAGATAAAGGAGCAAAGGGAGGGATTACAGCTTTTTTAGTAGAAAGAGATTTTCCCGGTTTAATTGTAGGCAAAAAGGACAAAAAAATGGGGTTAAGGGGATCTTATACCTCACAGGTCATTTTCGAGGATTGTATCATACCTGAAGAAAATGTTATCGGCGAAGTTGGAATGGGATATATCTCTGCCCTGAAAATTTTAGGTGAAGGGCGTGTAGGTTTGGCTGCAAGATCAGTGGGATCAAGCGGTAAGTTGATTGAATTATCAGCTAAATATGCAAAAGAGCGCATTCAATTCGGCAAACCAATTGCGGACAACCAAGCGATTCAATGGATGCTTGCTGATATGGCAACCGAAACGGAAGCCGCAAGAGCATTGACGATGATGGCGGCAGAAAAGATTGATGAAGGAAAAAAAGTAATCAAGGAAGCATCAATGGCAAAGCTGTTCGCTTCAGACGTTTTTAATCGGGTCGCGGATAAAGCGGTTCAAATTCATGGCGGAATGGGATATATGGCTGAATATCCAGTTGAACGTTTTTATCGGGATGCCCGCATAACGAAGATCTATGAAGGAACGAATGAAATCCAACGTTTAATCATAGCAAGGAATGTCTTGGAAGAGTGTTAATTTCTTACTGTTTGATTCGGGCAGGTAGTCTATTGCCTATGAATCTGGAATTTCAAGGGGGAGGAACGAAATGGGAGAAGATATCGTAATCGTTAGTGCTGTTCGAACACCGATTGGAAGGTATGGTGGAGCATTTAAAGAGATTAGTTCCGGTCATTTGGCGAGCATCGCCATCAAAGAAGCGATCAAGCGAGCGAATATTGTAGCAGAACAAGTGGATGAAGTCATTTTCGGGGAGGTTAGGCAAACGACCGAATCCTCGAATGTCGCGAGAGTGGCAGCTCTGCGCTCAGGGATTCCCGACTCTGCACCGGCTTTTACGGTAAACCGGTTATGTGCATCTGGAATGCAGGCCATCACCTCAGCAGCACAGCAGATAAGCTCAGGTCAAGCAAATATAGTCGTTGCCGGCGGTACGGAAAGCATGAGCCGCGCACCGCTTTATTTAAGAAGTGCCCGTTTTGGGGGAGACAGGACCAAGCTAGTGGATTCTAATACTGAAGCAGGACAGCAGCCTCAAGAAATTTACGGAAAAAGTTTGGGGATGGGGATCACCGCTGAAAATGTTGCACAACGATATAGCATTTCCAGAGAAGAACAAGATGCCTTTTCAGTGGAAAGTCAACGAAGAGCGGCGCAAGCGATAGAAGAAGGAAAGTTCAAGGATGAGATCGTTCCTGTTCAGGTCTCTGACAGGAAGAGTACGGTTACCATTGAAACGGATGAATATCCACGTCCGGAAACCACAATGGAAAAACTTGCAAGCTTAAAACCGGCATTCAGGGAAAACGGAACCGTCACTGCAGGGAATGCTTGTGGCCGTAATGACGGGGCTGCTGCATTGGTATTAATGAAAGAAAGTGAAGCAAAACGGTTACAAATACAACCAATCGCAAAGATTGTCGATTGGGCGACCGCTGGAGTTTCTCCTGAAGTGATGGGAATTGGTCCAGTACCAGCCGTCGGAAAACTTATGGAGCGCACCGGGAAAAAAGTAGAGGAAATTGGGCTTTTCGAATTAAATGAAGCGTTCGCTTCACAGGCATTGGCAGTAATCAGGGATTTATCGCTAGATGAAAACAAAGTTAATGTAAATGGGGGAGCGATCGCTCTTGGACACCCAGTCGGATCGACGGGCGCCCGGATCGTGACAACGCTAATATATGAACTGATTCGCAGGAAAGAAAGATATGGTGTTGCTACACTTTGTGTTGGCGGCGGACAGGGAATGGCTATCATGATTGAAGCCGTATAGGCCAACGATTAAGGAGTGGAAACCCTATACGTTTCTGCTCCTTTCCGTATATAAGTTGAATCGCGCCAAAGTGAGGGGGAGGAAGATTGCCTGTTGAAGTGGAAGATATTCGGAACCAATTCGAAAGTAGTGCATTCTTTTCACATATAGGTTTTGAAATCATTCGGTTTGAAGAGGGGAATGTTACTATAAAGTTGAACATAGAAGAACATTTGCTTAATGTTAATGGAACACTGCACGGTGGCATTCATGCTACCATGCTGGATACCATTCTAGGAATGGTGACTCGTTCCGTTACCAAATCCAAAGTCGTGACGACAAGCTTAACTGTACATTATTTAACCAGCATATCGAGCGGGGAACTATTTGCGGAAGCAAAAGTCCTTCAAAAAGGATACAAAATTGCCTTTACTGAAGGAGAAATAAAAGATACTGAAGGCAACACAATTGCAAAGGGAACAGGAATATTTAAAATCATTCGTGATAAATGAGGCAAGGATGATCAAGTTGGCTGACAAATGACTATGCTCATTTTAATAGAAAAGAATGAGGTGTGAAAAAAATTGACTAGAACTTGGCATGGATTTTATCCGAAAGAAACTCCTGCTGAAATTGACATTCCAGTATTGTCATTATATGGACTCCTTGAACGTTCAGCCCGACTTTACCCAACCTGCAAAGCCGTAATAGATGGGGATCGAGAAATGACATATATGGAATTAAAGGATGCCTCAGATCGTTTTGCTGTGAATTTAGACAACCGTGGATTTCAAAAAGACGATCGTATAGCAATCATGCTGCCAAATTGTCTAGAATATATCATTGCCTATTATGCCATTCATCGTATGGGAGGTGTGGTCGTTCAAGTGAACCCGCTGTATCAGTCGAGTGAATTGGATTATATATTACAGGATTCCGAAGCCAATTGGTTCATTGGGCGTGAAGAACAACGGGGAAAATTAGTGCTAACAAGTTTTTCTGATAGGTTAACGTTCATATCTGCCGAACAATTAATGGAAACTGGAACGGATTTATCAAGGAAAGATAAGGAACTTCCTGCTCTGGCCATCGATCCGAAGGAAGCTGTGGCTGTACTTCAATATACAGGGGGGACTACAGGGAAATCAAAAGGGGTCATGCTCACGCATTTTAATTTGATCTCGAATGTTTATCAAGACTTTGCCTTTACGGCAAATGCCCTTCAACTTCAAAGGCCTGGGGAACGGATGCTTGGATTGACCCCATTATTCCATGTGTTTGGTAATGGACGATTGAATAGTGCCATATATGCCGGATCGACTTTTATCACATTAGAGAAATTTGAAATAAACAAGGTGGTGGATTTGATTCGAACACATCGGCCAACCATTTTTCCAGGTGTCCCGACCATGTATATTGCTTTACTGAATCACCCGGATTTAACGGCGGACGATTTAAGCTGCTTTAAGTACTGCAGCTGTGGTTCAGCCCCGCTCCCGATAGAAATCATTCATCAGTTCGAAATAAAATTACGTGTTACAATATTGGAAGGGTTTGGAATGTCGGAAACTTCACCCACTACCCACCGCAATCCAGTCATAGGACAGAAAAAACCAGGAAGTATCGGAATCCCATATCCAAATACCGACGCTAAAATCGTCGACCTGAAAACAGGCATTGATGAATTGCCAGCAGGTGAAAGAGGCGAACTGATCATTAAAGGTCCGCAAGTAATGAAGGGATATTGGAAGAATTCAAAGGAAACGGCAACGGCCTTGCGGGATGGATGGCTTTACACTGGGGATATCGCGACGATGGATGAAGAAGGATATTTTTATATCGTAGGCAGGAAGAAAGATATGATCATTGCAAGCGGTTATAATGTTTATCCAATCGAAGTTGAAGATATTATTTATCAGCATCCAGCCGTAAAAGAGACATGTGTATATGGGGTTCCGGATTCATACCGTGGGGAAACGGTAAAAGCGGCCATTGTCTTAAAGAAGGGAAAGTCAGTCCCGGAGCAGGAAATCAGGGAGTTTTGCGTGCAACGATTGGCCAGATACAAAGTGCCGCGAAGTTTTGAGTTCAGGGAACAACTGCCAAAATCAGCTGTAGGGAAAATATTGCGCAGAATATTAATGGAGGAAGTAACACAGAACCCTACTGTAGGGGAGAGATAAGCAGTTCATTTATCGTTAGGGTTTCCATCATATTTTTATAGACTATAAAACTACTTTCCTTTTAGCGGAATTTCAAATGAAGTCCCCTCCACCAATAATTCATGAGACTCACCATCCGCTATATCATCGGTAGTGAATGAAAAGGAATCGAGCCGATCGAAGTTTTCCTCAGGATTAACCAATAAGCCAATTGTGCCATTTCTTGTTTCTCCTGGTTGGTAATCTGATCGGCTTACTTTTTTTGTCCCCATAAAAGTATCTCCGGAATGGATGAAATTTTTAGAAGGCACCTCATATGTAAGATCATCATTGAAAGTAAAATTTTCCATGCTGAAGAACTGAAGTTCCTTCGAATCTTTATTTTCCACGGAATAAGTTATCTCTAGATAGGAAACCTCATCATCAATATCCGTTTTAGACAACGCAGCCTTTTGATCGATTTCCTCCATGGATAAATTCTCTTTATAATATATCGAATAGGCCTCTTCAAAACTCAATCCCGTATAGGACTTGAGCTCCTCCTTTACTTCATCTGTGAGTGAAGACAACTGTATCCTGCGGATATCCTTAATTGTGATGACCATGGGTGTCAATTCAAATGACTCATTAATGGACTTCGTTTCTAGTAATGTGAAGGTTCCCCAATTTTTTTGGCGAACCTTATCGCCGACATTTTTTAGATGGGTCCCGCCATATTCCTGCACCTCAGGAATTTTGGACTCCTGGGCTACCGCATTTTTCCCTTTTTCAGTTTTATCGCTCCCGAAATAATTGAAGGCAATTACACTTAAACATATAAGCAATAGTCCAACAATTGCTGAAATGATCCATCGTTTACGGATACTTCATCACTCCTTGTCTTAAACCATTGATGTCATAAACTATAATATACCATTTTTTCGCAAATGGCGGGATTGGGTAACTGAAGAAATTAAAACATACTAAGATTAGTAGTGCGGACCAAGGCATTGGTCCACACTACTATTTTTTATATAGTAGAAATGA
>NZ_JBHZPG010000062.1:0-11852 GCF_042788005.1 Peribacillus sp. YIM B13472 | reverse complement strand
TCCAAGACGGACACATCCTCTCAAAAATCATTGTAAGGACTTAACTAAAATGTGTCCATGAAACTATACTAACTCCAGCTTTTATATTAATTCGGCTGTGCGATTTGAACTTATAAACTTTTTTAATTAATAAATTCTCCATATTTATATACTTATATTAAACCTTTGTCCATGGCAGTTATAGTGAAGAATACATAGTGTAATAAGAGTGAATTTAACTGATGCCTCAGTGCACAAGTGCAAAAGAGAAAGTGCCTTTTTTCCTCGGGCAAATAAGAGCTATTGAAATAGAAGTTCTTTACCTTTAAGTATCTAATAGAAAGGTATTTGCTGGATTAAATATCAAATCGCTTAGTCACAGTACAAGTTTCCTAAGCAATGAGAACATTTCTTAGAGAATAGATAGGTTAATAATAAAAAAACAACAGAAGGTGAGATAATTGGAAAAATATTATGTGGTAGGAGCTCAACAAAAGAACGGTGTCTACAAAGACTGGGAACAATATCAAAAGGGTGTGATACTAAAAGTTTCTCCAGGACACAATCTCATTGAAAAATGTATAGAATATATTTCACCTCCAGAAGTTATTCCAGAAAAATCCCCTTCCATTTCTTTCACAGCAGCGACCATTGAAAACAATCATCTATATGTAGGCACGCAGACGGAAATATTAGTGTATACCCTTCCGAACTTTCAAAAAGTTGGTTATCTATCACTTCCTTGTTTTAATGACATTCATCATGTTAGTCCTACATCAGAAGGAAATTTATTCGTTGTAAATACTGGATTGGATATGGTACTGGAGATAACGCCTATAGGGAAAATTTTAAATGAATGGCATGTTTTTGGAGAGAATATATGGCGAAAATTTTCCCGCACGATCGATTATCGTAAAGTAGCCACTACGAAACCCCATCAATCGCATCCTAACTTTGTATTTCAAATCGGAAAAGATATTTGGGCAACCCGCTGCTTGCAGGAAGATGCAATCTGTTTAACTGAACCTAAAAAACAAATTCAAATTGGCGGAGAAAAGGTTCATGACGGTATTTTGTTTGGAGATTCGATTTACTTTACTCAAGTAAACGGACAAGTGGTCAGGGTTGATATTCATACACTTAGAGTAAAACAAGTATTTAATTTAAATAACTACACCAACACTAATAAAAATTTGGGTTGGTGCAGAGGGATTAACGTGCTTGATGAACATAAGGTGATAGTTGGGTTTTCAAGAATAAGACCCTCCAAAAAGTTTAAAGAAGACGGAACAATTATCATGGAAGGAGAATATGGTAGTTTACCAACAAGGATCGCTTGTTATGATTTAAAACATGGAAAATTATTATGGGAGCAACAGCTTGAGGAATATAATTTGAATGCAATATATTCGATTCATAAAGCATAGAAATCATTCAACTATATAATGATCAGGCGATAAAAAAAGATGTAGTACTTTTTGGAGTTAGAGGGCTTCCTATAGACGGCCGTTTTAAATTCCAATATTAATATTATTTCAACCCATGAAGTGACCAATAAATGATTACATTGGACGTTGTTAGTTAATTTGTCTTTCGAGAAATTGACTAACAAGCTCAAATTCATTTTAGCAGAGTGCTTTCCAAGCGTTTGTTATACAATCTCGATTTTAAATACGAGATAACCGCGATGATTCCTGGTGTATTTGGTTTTTGATACAAGAGTGATAAGCTTGTTGACTCAACTGTCATATTAGTAAGCAATTGTATGTAGCTCCTTCTAAAAACTCCTTATAATGTTCCTATTTAGGCACCAATTGTTGCTCATGAGTTGCTTAATTCTTCAGACGGATCCTCTTTTCAGCTTTCACCTTAAAGTCAGATGAAAAGCAAACGAACAATCAGATACTTCTTGATTCACATGAGGAAAAATCTTTACCACGTTCATTGACCCACTAAATTATCTGAATTGAATTCAGACAGGTTCCTAGTTTTCAGAAATAGAAAAATCTCGAATATGACCTTTTTTGAAGTGTCTATAATAGGGATATTCACAGATGAATTTTACAATTTTTGTTTTAAATGAAATCTAATACAGTTTATGAAACCTTTGCATATCCTATTTAGAGATTTCTATATAAACGGGAGATTACTCTATATAGTTGAGTGAAAATAAATGACTGAAAATAATACTTTTAGTAAAAGAATGAATTCAGAGAATCTATATTTGACGAGCACACTTTTATAGGGTGTGGATTCGGCTCTTACATCGGAAAAATAAAATATTGATAATCAATAAATCGGATAAATGAGGACCCTACAGCAATAATTTAGGTGTGAATTAAGGACTCTTTTTATGTTGGATGAATATACAAAGGTAAAAGGAATCGTTTTGTAGGAGGAAAACATGAAAAAGCTCATCATATTCGCGTTTATCGGTTTTTTGGCTCAGTTAATTGATGGATCCTTAGGTATGGCATATGGGGTTACTTCAACATCGCTGTTGTTGACATTTGGAATTGCCCCTGCAGTGGCTTCTGCATCCGTACATTTGTCCGAGGTAGTGACTACTGCTGCTTCTGGTATATCCCATATGAAATTCGGGAACGTTGATCGTCAAGCGCTTTTTAAATTAATCATTCCTGGTTCAATTGGGGCATTTGCAGGAGCGTGTTTTTTGAGTAATTTACCAGGAAATGTAGTAAGACCTTATATTTCGATCTTTTTGTTAATTCTTGGCGTATATGTACTTTTTCGTTTTTTAATTATGTCTAAAACAAGAAGTGAAAGAAAATCAATTAATATATCAAGAAAAAAATCAATCGTTTTGGGGTTAATGGCTGGATTTGCAGATGCAACCGGTGGGGGAGGGTGGGGCCCGATTACAACTCCAGTCCTTTTATCCCAAAAAGGTGTTCCTGCTAGAAAAGTAGTTGGTACGGTGGATACGAGTGAGTTTGCTGTTGCTGTTTCTGCAACGTTGGGATTTCTTATTGCATTAGGTTGGCAGGAAGTGAACTGGTTTTGGGTAATTGCACTTATGGCAGGGGGAATCATTGCCGCACCCATCGCTGCCTGGATCGTTACTAAATTGCCATCTTATTTATTGGGAGTCCTTGTAGGGGGATTCATTATTCTGACGAATGCACGAACGTTGATTAACACTTGGACGTTTCTTGATCATTGGTCTTCCGTTATTTATATGCTCATATTAATTGGCTGGACAGTATCATTAGTGTATGTGATCCGAAATAATAAAAATCCTGTTCCATAACGAAAAAATAAAGGGGAGATAATATGGGTCAAGATGAGTATATCCATCATCATTCATTTTCCATTACAAAAGAACATAGGCAAGCTTTACATGGACATAAAAGCTTTATTCTTTGGTTTACAGGTTTATCAGGTTCAGGTAAATCAACCATAGCGAATATGGTCGAAGGAAGACTTCATGAGAAGGGGATCTCGACATATATTTTAGATGGAGATAATTTACGGAATGGATTAAATGAAGACCTTGGATTTAGTTCTGAAGATCGCAAGGAAAATATACGCCGAATAGGGGAAGTTGCCAAAATTTTTATCGATAGCGGGATAGTGGTATTAGCCACGTTTATTTCGCCTTATATTAGTGACCGAGAAGATGTCCGAAAAAAGGTACAACAGGGTGAATTTCTTGAGATTTATGTCAAATGTCCTTTAGAAGCATGTGAGAAACGAGATCCCAAAGGGTTGTATAAGAAAGCAAGAATAGGAGAAATCACTCAATTCACAGGGATTTCAGCCCCTTATGAAGAACCGGTAAACCCTGAAATCATTATTGAAACCAGTCAATATTCTATTGAAGAATGTGTTAGGCAGATTATGAACTTCTTAAAAGATAATGGGCATTTAGGGGATGTAAATATTGGGGTCTGAAAAAGTGACATTGGATCGTACAAATGATAGAGGTGTTATATATGGATGACCAAAGAACCATCATTGAACCACATGGCGGCAAGCTGATTAATCGTGAATTAACAGGCATTGCCCGTAAAGAATATTTGGAAAAGTGTAAATCGCTTTCGTCCCTGAATATCTCAAAATGGATTATTTCGGATATAGAGATGATTTCAAATGGTGGATTTAGTCCACTTATTGGGTTTATGGGGGAAAAAGATTACCAGAGCGTGTTAAAGTATATGCATCTGGCAAATGGATTACCATGGACGCTTCCGGTTACGCTTCCTGTAACAAAGGAAGATGCGAAGAGTTTAAATGTGGGGGATGAGGTGGCTCTATATAGTGTTGAGGGAGAATTGTCCGGGGTCATTCAGGTAGAAGAAATGTTTGAATACGATAAACAGGAAGAAGCTATACTCGTTTATAAAACAAAAGACTCTAACCACCCTGGGGTCAAAAAGCTATTTGAGCAAGGGGATGTGCAAATAGCTGGTCCTATTTTCCTGGTAAATAGGCCTTCACATAAACCGTTTGAAGAATTTTATATGAGTCCAAACGAAACTAGAAAAATGTTCACCGACTTAGGTTGGAATACTGTGGTCGGGTTTCAAACTAGAAATCCAGTGCATCGAGCCCATGAATACTTGCAAAAAACGGCATTAGAAACGGTTGATGGGCTTTTGTTGAATCCCCTTGTGGGTGAAACGAAAAAGGATGATATACCTGCAGATGTACGGATGGAAAGCTATCAAATTTTATTGAAAAATTACTATCCATTGGACCGAGTCCGACTTGCAATTTATACAGCGGCCATGCGTTATGCAGGTCCCAGGGAAGCCGTCTTTCATGCGCTTGTTCGAAAGAATTATGGTTGTACACACTTTATTGTCGGCCGTGATCATGCTGGGGTAGGAAATTATTATGGAACGTACGATGCACAAGAAATTTTTAGCCAGTTCGACCCTATGAAAATAGGTATTAAACCATTGTTTTTTGAACATAGCTTTTACTGTAAAAAGTGTATGAATATGGCTTCATTGAAGACATGCCCTCATTCTGCTGACGATAGGTTCATTTTAAGTGGAACGAAAGTCAGGGAAATGCTTCATGATGGTCTTACACCACCACCGGAATTTACTCGCCCTGAGGTGGCAGAAGTTCTTATTAGGGGCATGAAGAAAAAATAAATAAATGACAAATAAACTTGTGAAAATGTTTTGTGGGATTCTATGAGTAACAGTTCATATAGGGACATGAAATATTTTTATAAAATGAGCCTCTTTGTAAGTGGATATCTTTAAAACAATTTTTATAAAAATTTGGATCAGACATAAGCATAGTCGTGGACATATTGGACAACAGTAGTACATTGATGGTGAAGAGTCAAAAGCTAAAAAAGCTCTTAAAGATGTAAAAGGGGGAATGGAGGCAATAACAATTATGAGGTAATTAGGGAAATGCCCAAGGAACACTAACCTATTTGGATTTTTGTGTTTTGCCTTTCTTGACCCGGTGAATCTTGTATTGTTTATTTTAAAGGTCCAGGATCTGCTTCGTGGCGAGCTTGAGTAGGTCCCCGTCCGTAGGCCGGTCTTGGAGCCTACAACAAACAAGATATATTCACGCTCAGCCCCATTTCATATATTTTAACTGCTGTTGATCACAGATCGGCTGCACACCTTTTGGTTGCGTCAGCTCCATCGACTATTCTTTCTTCTTCATTCAAAATTTAACTTCTAAATTCTTCAAACCCACGATTTGAATACTATTTTTTCTCTTTTTTTCCGTATTAAGAGAAGAATCTTGAAAAGTTAATGAAATCAAGGATTTGAATGTATGGTAATTACACTAAATTAAAATAAAGGTACCCCTTCTTCAACTATAGGGCAGCATTCATGTAATGAGTAAAAATTAGATTTGAGCATAAAAAGACATCTAGTATGATAAAAGTGTCCTAGAGCTGGCAGCTAAAGGGACAAAATTATCGAAACAAGGAGGTCCTATCATGATTTATAACAATTTGAGGAAATCACTCAAATTACTTTTGAAACACTTATAATAGGTGTCGATATTGAAATATTCAAATATTCAAATATGTAGCCAGTTTCTTCGAAAATACGAAATAAGGATTTTGGCATTTTCTGGACTGGGTTTCGCAAGTAAAACGTGTTCAAAGAAATGGGAAGGAAAGGAAGATTTACAACTTTCTAAAACTAAATGCGTATCACATTTCTCAAGACAGGAGCTATTAAACCACTTTAGAAAGGATGTTTTATGCAGTTAGGACTTAGTAAAATTCAAGGATTGAAACATGCAGCTAGTACCTCTATTGACCAAAAACCTGACGTTCAAGAAATGTTGGCCATTACATTAAGGGAATAGGAAGAGCAGTCCCTGATCGCTTTGTGTAACAAACTCATTAGGGGTTTATAAAAAATATTTGAATTTCGGGAAGATAAAATGTTGAAGGACATTACTCATATGGCAGGACACCAGATAGCAGAAGCAGTCGATTAATTCTTGTGAGATCGGTTTTAATAGTATGGTTTCAATGGTTTTTAGACATTTAAAGCACGGATTAGTCAGTAAAGCAACTAAACTTTGGGCATGGAGACCTTCTGGGGTATTTTGACTAACATCCACCTTAGAGAAATTTTGGAATTTGAGAGCGAATATTGTGGGACATGGAGGATTGTCCTCCACGAGATATGTGGACATTGACCAGCACGATCATAATTCACAAGTTAAGGAAGGTATGGAAGTAGAATATGAAGAAGCATTTCGTGGGGCATCAATAATTATTTCTTAAATGAAAGGGTACAAATCTAACGAATTAATAGCGTTGTATGGAAGTTGAGGAGAAATATTTACCACTGGTGCAATGGGATACATTAGAAGACCATATAATTGGATTTAGACAACCCAAAAAGTTCAGAATGAAAAAATTACATATAAGTATGACACTACTTCCTAACCATTTTCATTCTCTGTGGTGAAGCATTGTTTTGTGCTACATGGAAGGCAATGGGTGCGTTATCACCATAAGAAGGCCGCCAATTCGCGGCCTTTTAAACGTATTATTCTTAGCATTATCGTACATTTTTTTGCCAATCTACTCTAGCCGTCGGTTTATGAGTTTTTATTGTTTCCAATGGCTTTATGATAAAAATTAAGAGTGTTGTTGATCATTTTATCCATTGACCAGCGTTTATGCGCCCATAACTTGGCATGATGGGAAAACTGCTCTCTAAGTAAGTCATTTTCCAAAAGGTATTTTAATTTTATATAAAGTTGTTGACTATTTCCCGCAGGAAAAACTAATCCATTTTGTCCATTTGATACCATTTCAGGAAGTGCAGCTGCATCGCTTACGATAGCAGGAAGTCCGATCAGTTGTGCTTCCATTAGAGAGTGCGGTTGTGTATCTTGCAATCCAGGTAATACAAAGATATCTGCTTGTTTAAGAAAATGGGGGACATTGTTTGTAACTCCTAAAAACTTGACTTCATTTGTAAGACCTAATCTTGTGCAATTTCCTTGGAGTTCAGATTGCATTGCCCCCTCTCCTAAAATCCAGCACTCCCAATCTCTTCTATCAAGCTTTAACTTTGCGAGCGCTTCAATGAGGTATTGAATTCCTTTCAAAAACACAAGGCGACCCGTAAAAAGAATGATCTTTTTATCCTTCGGTCGAGAAATGGGTGATTCTCCTTGAGAACGGCTTAAAAATCCTTCAATGTCCATTCCGTCCGAAAAGGTAAACAGTTTTTTTTGCATAACTGAAAATTCGTTAACAATCTTGTTATACGACCATTTAGAAGGTGCATGAATGTAGTCACTAGCATGATAACCTTCATACTCTAATGCATTGTGGTATTGATATTCAAACATCTGTTTAATTTGTTCATCCGTTTTATTGCGATGTAGTGTTTTAAGATGATAGAAAATACCTCCTGATAGATAGCCATGAGCACTAGTCACTAAAGGAATATGTTTCGGTTTTACCCTTCTTAGCGCATCCGCAGCAATTACATCTTGTGCATGAATGATATCATATTGGTTAAGTCCGTAATATAAAGCTGACAATTCTAATGAGTAACGGTATTCCTCCGTTTTGTCTATCCATTGATTAGAATGCTGAGGAAGAATTCTCTTTAGTTTTGCATCAATATGAGGAGTAATTTGTGAAATGGAAAGCTCCGGTTTTCGTCCAATAATTCGGTATTTGGTAGCATTTAAATTGTGGCTAAGAATGTCAACACTATGCCCTAAACGCTCAAGCCGTTCCTTTAATTGTGAGACAAAACTCCAAATTCCGCCAAGAGCCGGAAGTGGATAGTAAGAAGCAATTAATATTTTCATCTCTATTAACCCTCCCTTCAGTATTTTGGTGTTAGCTTGATTAACAGATGTATAGCTTTTTCCTGATCATAATCATTAATGGGCTAGTATAAAATCGAAAAACATTGTCCATGTAGTTTATATGTCACTTTCAATTTCACTTTGAAACGAATAATCGCATTCATACCATACTCTTCAACCTGTTGTTCCCACAGTTGTTTTCCCTTTTTCAAATCAAAGCAGACAATTGTCGGTAATACACCATATTCCCTATACCATGATATAGTTCCATCAGCTTCTGATTTTTTTAGGTCGTATTCTTGTAAAGCATGAGAAAGAACACTGCCTTTAGATTTGGGTACTGCTTTTTTTAGTGAGCCACCTGGGCCTTATAATATTCCAAATCATCTTCCACACTATCGAATTTCATACGAGGAAGTCCTTTCAAGGGTTTTTTTCAAGTCCCTCATTACCGTTAATATTTCCGCACTAACCCCTCTACTTTTAAGCTCATATTTCTTCGCTGTGGCTAATTGGATACCCTTATCATACAAATAACTTTGTACATCCTGTACCTTTAATTCCTTGGAAAATTGATATGTATCCCCTTATTTAGGCATAATAAAATCTATACAAGTAGTAGTTTAACATCCATGCTATTTCATGGGCTTATTATACAGTCTAACTAAGGGGAAAATATCATGTGCAAGCGGATGTAGAGTAATATATTTTAAAAATTGATGATATTCAAATCCCATAAAGCTAGTGATTTATCAGTATAGTTCATTTCTCCTTCCGTACAATTCTCATTAATAACCAAGATGGGTTTTGGAAAGTGGAATGGCTCAATCTCTAGATTAAGAGGGCGCCAGCTTCCTGTTCTTATTTCATGATTAAACGTAAGGTTTGTAAATGTTGTCGTTAATAAATACCTCGACTGGCTTGCTTTAAAATTGTTTAAAGCTGAATGAATATCAGAAAGACTAAAATGTACGAGATAATCTCTACAGAGGATTAAATCACCTGTAGGTAAACGATCTTTTGTAATGTCCATATGAAAAAACTGTACATTGTTTAATCGATATTTTTTTTTATTTCATTTAATTATCTCATCGACGATATCAATCCCAATATATAATTCTGTATTTTTGGATATTTCCTTCATCCAATTAAAATCACCACATGGTGCATCTATCATTTTTTTATCTGAAGTTGTTTTATTATGCTTGGTAATTCCTGAATGAGTGTTTTGGTTTGAGTATGTGATGAACCCGTACCAGATACAGACTTAGAATTTTCCCACTTCTTGTAAATATTAGTAAAAAGCTCTATCATTTACATTCTCACCTTTCATCATTTTGTTAATTTATTAAGGAATTAATAAAACGACATGACTCGAAAGGGTGATCTGTAAAATCTAGAAATCTATGTTGAATTTGGCAAAGTACCAATCATCATCAGATTTTCGTTTTTGAAAGTAAGCCCGTCGCTGCTTTTTAACTCCATCTAGGAGAACTTGGGATTCAATAGGGTTTGCTTTTACATGGATCATCAGTTTTTTGCACTTTTGTATGCGATGAGTATTAAAGTGAGAGTAGGCCATCCTTAATAAATTATAGTAAACTTCATCATAGCTAACTTCATAGGGGTGAGTTTTTCTGAATAAATGGATTATTTTTACATTAGGAAGAGCGTGGCAGCGAAATCCAAACAGCCATAGCTTAATAGAAAGCTCTACATCTTCATGTCCCCAAGTTTTAAATCCCGTTTCAAATCCGCCCACATCTTCAAACACTTTTTTTGAGATAATAAAACATCCTCCGGGTAATACGGCAGTTTCAAAGAGGCCATTTTGTTTAGAGTTCCATTTAATTCTAAGGTTAGACTTTAAGGTCTGACCATAGCCGATGAAAACGGAATTGCCAAACGAAGCGATTGCTGGGGTTACTGCATCTGATTTTCCAGTAAGGAGGGGTTCAACAATATGATCGATCCACAAATCTTCAAACTGTAAATGAGCATCGCAAAAAATCAGGAATTCACCAGAAGCTTTTGTTGCCCCTAAGTTTCGTGCGTTTGCAGCCCCAATTCCTTCTGTTTCAAAAAGTTTAACCTGGTTTGCGTGAATATAGGTATTAAGGAAATCGCAGCAATCATCTGATGATCCATCGTTTATAATAATCACTTCGAAGGAATAATGTGTTTCAACTGAAAATAATGAATCAAGAGTGTTTTTTACATTTTCCCCTTCATTTTTGGCTGGAAAAATTATTGAAATTAAAGGATGAGTTTTCACTTCTTTTATCTCTCCTTTTGTAACGAATTTTTCATTATTAAGAAAATATCAAGGACTGTGAAATAGATGTTAAGAGGGGGATTATCACAATCCTTTATCTTCGATTGCAAGTAGTAGTACATATTATTATAAATAAAGGTTATTATTGATGTTTTCTAAAATTCTTAAAGGGATCTATCGCTGTTTTTTGTGCTCCAGAATGTAAATTATATAAAGGATGATTTTTATAAAACATATCTAATGAAAATGAATCTGTATTAGTGTTTTTAAATTTAGAATTTGGGTAATCTTTTTTCTGATACGATGACATGATCCCGGAATTGTACTTTTGTTGAGTTTTATCATTTTCTGTGTAACTCGGTTTATTTGGGGGAAAGATTGTTTGACAATGTGATGTTTGCATATTAAAATTTTGGGTTGTAGTTTTTTGTTGGATTGTATCATTCGAGAATCGAAACGCATTTGGTTGATTCATTAATTCTTTGTTATTTGGCGAATTGAAATTCCCCATATTTACACGAGTATTTCCAACTTGCTGTTGTATTCCATTATTATTAAAAGGTTTTTCCATTTTTCTTCTTGGTTGCAAATGATTTTTCTCTTGTTCTTGAATATATTTTGCCAGTTCATCTTTATAACGTATTTCTTTTTCTTTTTGATCCTCTACCATTTTATTTATGGTTTCTATTTTTTTGATATAATTAAATTCTTTTTCTGTAAAATCTGTTATGGATTCGGTTAAGTTCTTAATTTCCTGTTGATGTTGATTTTCATTTTCCTTTAGATTGTTAATTGTCTGTTCTAAATTATCAATTTCCACTTTATAGTGATTTTCTTGCTCTGAAACAAGAGCAATCGTTTGCTTTAAATGATCAACTTCCTGTTTAAGTTGATTTTCATTTCCCTTTAGATTGTTAATCGTCTGTTCTAAATTATCAATTTCCACTTTATAGTGATTTTCTTGCTCTGAAACAAGAGCAATCGTGTGATTTAACTGATCGATTTCTTGTTGATGGTGATTTTCATTTTCCTTTAAATTAATAATCGTCTTTTCTAAACTTTCAATCTCCACTTTATATTTATTTTCTTGCTCCGAAACAAGAGCAATCGTGTGATTTAACTGATCGATTTCTTGTTGACGTTGATTTTCATTTTCCTTTAAATTGATAATCGTTTTTTCTAAATTATCAATCTCCACTTTATAGTGATTTTCTTGTTCTGAAACAAGAGCAATCGTGTGATTTAACTGATCGATTTCTTGTTGATGTTGATTTTCATTTTCCTTAAAATTAATAAT
>NZ_JBHZPG010000061.1:0-13027 GCF_042788005.1 Peribacillus sp. YIM B13472 | reverse complement strand
TAGTTGGGGGTTTCCCCCTGTGAGAGTAGGACGCCGCCAAGCCATTTAAAAAGATCAGCCATCCGGCTGGTCTTTTTCGTCGTTCGGGACAGATCAATTGACCAATTGGATGTTGGAAGAATCAAAAGTGGAACCTCTCGGACTTAATCCATTCAAATATTAAAAATGGCACCTTAGCTTGGCTTATTTTAAGGAATTGCACAATGCAAGGGTAATCATCATTGGGCATGGTTTTCATCAGTTCTGCCCACCATTCTGTTTCATAACGAGCTATTATGCTAAGGTTATAAGAAATCAAATAATGGATCAAAAGTTCAGGTAATGAAAAAGCTGACGAATCTTTATTGAGTGATAGCATGAATTGTCTTTGTTCCAAATTATACCGTATTGGGGAAGAAGCATTATGAATGGGAATGCCATCAGTTTTTAAATGCAGTGTCCCAGGCGCTTCTGAAATACTGTAAACTTGATTCGTTTTAGCTTTCAAAAATTCTTCCATTCGACTGCTGGACATTTGATAGCTATCCAATATCGCTGAGGGTAATTGAAAACCGTTCGAAGAGGGTGACATGGCGACGAAATTTTTCTTGGAAACGGACCATGTAAAGTTTTGCATATCCGGGATTTCCTTTATCAGCGTTCCCATGGAAAATTTTTCACCCTCCAGATGCTTGATATGAAATAACTTCTCGGCAATGCAGGTGAAAAGTCCGTTCTTTTGCGTTTTAACTTCGTCCTTTAAAAATTCATATTGCTGTTTTTTCTTTTTTCTCGTAGTAACCCCATGGGCAAGCATCGAAGTTGATTCCGGATAGTTGGGATCGATCGTGAGCAGACAGGCCTTTAACAATTGGGCGAATCCATAAAATGTTAGGATTGGTTGTATGGAAAGTGGTGCAATTGCAGCCTGATTATAATAAGTTTTAGCATGTTCAAGATGGTAAATAAATGGATAACAATTATCGTAACTTTTTATTTCCGCTTCTGCTATTTTTTCATGCGTGTAACATTTTTGTAAAAAAAGTTGTGAGGAAGATGCGGAAAAAAAAGGTGTATATTTATCGAAATTATCATTGTTTTCAGGCATTGCAGCTATCCTCCGAATTAATAGAATAATCAAACTTTTATTTCTCTTCTTGACAGTAGTATGTCCTATTGATAACCTACAAATAATATTTTTAAGCAGGAGGGGAAAATAATGTGGGAAAATAAATTTGCAAAAGAAGGTTTAACCTTTGATGATGTCCTATTAATTCCAGCGAAATCAGAGGTTTTGCCGAAAGATGTTAACCTTCAAGTCAACTTAGCTGAAAACTTAAAGCTCAACCTTCCTATCATCAGTGCAGGAATGGATACCGTGACAGAAGCTGAGATGGCAATTGCCATGGCTCGTCAAGGCGGTTTAGGTATCATTCATAAAAATATGTCTATTGAAGCACAGGCTGAACTGGTGGATAAAGTAAAACGTTCAGAAAGCGGTGTAATTACCGATCCATTTTTCTTAACGCCGGATCACCAGGTATTTGATGCAGAGCATTTAATGGGTAAATATCGCATTTCGGGTGTTCCTGTAGTCAACAATATAGAGGATCAAAAACTTGTGGGTATCATTACAAATCGTGATTTGCGATTTATTTCCGATTTTTCCTTGAAGATTTCCAGTGTCATGACTGTAGAGAATCTGGTTACAGCGCCAGTGGGAACTAACTTGGAACAAGCAGAGAAGATTCTTCAAAAGTACAAAATTGAAAAGCTTCCCCTTGTAGACGATAATGGAGTCCTTAAAGGACTTATTACGATCAAGGATATCGAGAAAGTCATTGAGTTCCCGAATTCGGCGAAAGATAAGCAAGGAAGATTACTTGCAGGTGCTGCAGTCGGAGTGACTAAGGATACAATGAAGCGTGTAGAAATGCTAGTTAAGTCCCATGTCGATGCAATTGTACTTGATACTGCTCACGGTCATTCAGAAGGCGTCCTTGAAATGGTGAAGGAAATCCGCGGGACATATCCTGAATTGACGATCATTGCTGGTAATGTGGCAACGGCTGAAGGGACGAAAGCATTGATTGAAGCGGGTGCCGATGTAGTCAAAGTGGGAATCGGACCAGGGTCAATCTGTACGACAAGGGTTGTAGCTGGTGTCGGTGTTCCACAAATCACGGCAGTTTTCGATTGTGCAACAGAAGCAAGAAAACATGGTAAAACGATTATCGCTGATGGCGGAATTAAATACTCTGGTGATATCGTTAAAGCCCTGGCTGCAGGCGGACATGCAGTAATGCTTGGCAGTATGCTTGCAGGTGTAACTGAAAGCCCAGGCGAAACGGAAATTTTCCAAGGTCGCCGTTTTAAAGTGTATCGGGGTATGGGCTCCGTTGCTGCAATGGAAAAGGGATCTAAAGATCGTTACTTCCAAGAAGATAACAAGAAATTCGTACCGGAAGGCATCGAAGGGCGCCTTCCATACAAAGGACCTCTTTCAGATACCATTTTCCAACTGATTGGCGGCATTCGTTCAGGTATGGGATATTGCGGTACAGCCACATTGGAAGAGTTGAGAGAAAACTCTCAATTTGTCAAAATGACCGGTGCCGGGTTAAGGGAAAGCCATCCTCATGATGTCCAAATTACCAAAGAAGCACCGAACTACTCAATGTAATGAATTTAACATATAATCGTCATTAAAATTTATTGTTAAAATAGACAGAGTCTGCGATTACTCTGTCTATTTTTTTTATTTTTTCTGTGATAAACTAGACAAGGTGTCAAGGGAATTACATAAAGTTTCTCCTTTGTTATAGAGATTAGCTTAAAAGTTGGAGGTATTGGAAATTGAAAAAAATCAGCAAGATGACCCTCATTTTCACTTTTGTTTTAGTTCTTGTTATGTCGCAATTTGCCTATCAACCGGGGGAAGCTGTTGCTGAATCTGATAATTTAGGTTTAAAAGCAGAGGCAGCCATCATCATTGATGGTGAAACAGGACAAATCGTGTATGAAAAAAATGCCGATAAAGTACTAGGGATTGCATCCATGTCTAAAATGATGACCGAGTACATCATAATGGAGTCAATCGAAAATGGGAAAATCAGTTGGGATCAAAAAGTTAAAATAAATAAATACGTACATGACCTTTCAAAAGCACCTAATTTATCGAATGTTGGGTTAACAGAAGGTGAAGATTATACAGTTAAGGAACTATATCAAGCCATGGCTGTCTATTCTGGAAATGCGGCAACGGTAGCTTTAGCACAATTGATTTCCGGAAGTGAAAAGAGCTTTGTTAAATTAATGAATGAAAAAGCAACAAAATTAGGCTTGAAAAACCATAAATTCGTTAATGCCAGCGGTTTGAATAACTCCGATTTATTAGGGCAATACCCTACTGGTAAAGCAGATGAAGAAAATATCATGACAGCAAAAGATACTGCTCTTCTTGCTTATCGTCTAATAAACGATTATCCGGAAGTATTAAAAATTGCGAGTATTCCTAAATTGAAGTTCCGTGATGGAAAAGAGTATTCGAACTTCAACTGGATGTTGCCTGGCCTGATATTTGAATATAAAGGCGTAGATGGACTGAAAACGGGATCTACTGACTTTGCCGGTTATGGTCATACAGGGACGGTTATCCGAGACGGTCAGCGCTATATCACAGTGGTAATGAAGTCCACTAGTAAAACTGAACGTTTTGCGGATAGCACTAAGCTGATGAACTATGCTTATGCAACCTTCAAAAAAGAAAAAGTACTTCCAGCCAATTACCAGGTGAAAGGGAAAGAAACACTTTCAGTAGTAAAAGGTAAGGAAAAAAGTGTTAAGGTTCAATCTGAAAAAGCGATCGAGCTACTTGTTGAAAATGGTGAGAAAGATAACTATAAAACAGATTTAGTGATCGATAAAAACAAATTGAATGATGATGGTAAGCTTACTGCACCAATCAAAAAAGGTGAAAAGCTAGGTTACATCACAGTCACTCCTAAAAAAGGAAAAGATTACGGGTACATTAACGGCGATCCAGTTAAGGTTAACGTCGTAGCTGCTGAATCTGTTGAAAAGGCAAACTGGTTCGTATTATCAATGCGAGCGGTTGGCGGATTCTTTGGTGACGTATGGAGCAGTGTAGCTTCTACTGTTAAAGGCTGGTTTTAAGTTTCGCGTATAAAACGGTTGCGTAATGTATAAAATTATAGTACATTATGGAAAACAATCTGATTATATAAGAAAGCAATGACAGGAAATAGTAACAAGTATTTCTTTCTATAGAGAGCCGATGGCTGGTGGAAATCGGTGTGAGAGTTTTGTGAATCCCTCCTGGAGCAGAGTATGGAAAGCCTTTTGGGTCAGTAAATACTTTCGGTTAAAAGCCGTTATCGTGATAAGTGGTAGGCGCTTTTCGTAGGCCTTCAACTAGGGTGGCAACGCGGGTTAACTCTCGTCCCTTCTTTAGGGGACGGGAGTTTTTTGCGTTCTTTGATAAATCATCAAAATATTAAGGAGGAACTGGAAATGCTGGATTTGAAATATGTAAGAAATAATTTTGAAGAAGTGAAGCGTGTATTGCAATTTAGAGGAGAAGATTTAACCGATTTAGGTAAATTCGAGGAACTGGATGTAAAACGTCGGACTTTGATTGCTGATACGGAAAAGTTGAAAAGCCAAAGAAATGAAGTTTCACAGCAAGTGGCCGTATTGAAACGGGAAAAAAAGGATGCAGATCAGTTGATTGCCCAAATGCGTGAAGTTGGTGACCGTATCAAAGGGTTCGATGATGAACTTCGTGAAGTGGAAGCACAGTTAGAAACATTACTTCTTTCCATTCCGAATATTCCGCATGAAAGTGTGCCTGTTGGTGAGACGGAAGACGATAATGTCGAAATCCGTAAATGGGGAGAGTTACCGGAATTCAAGTATGAACCGAAACCACACTGGGATGTAGCTGGAGATCTAGGCATTCTGGATTTTGAACGGGCAGCAAAAGTGACCGGAAGCCGATTTGTATTTTATAGGGGTCTTGGTGCTCGATTAGAGCGTGCTTTAATTAGCTTTATGTTGGACCTTCATGTTGAGGAACACGGATATGAAGAAATGCTGCCGCCATATATGGTGAATCGTGCAAGCATGACTGGCACAGGTCAATTGCCAAAATTCGAAGAGGATGCTTTCCGTATCGAAAGTGATGATTACTTCTTGATTCCTACAGCTGAAGTCCCGGTGACAAACTTCCATCGTGATGAAATCATGAGCACGGACGATCTGCCGATAAGCTATGCGGCATACAGCGCTTCATTCCGTTCAGAGGCAGGATCTGCTGGTCGTGATACCCGCGGGTTAATTCGTCAGCACCAGTTCAATAAAGTTGAACTAGTGAAGTTCGTTAAGCCGGAAGATTCTTATGCAGAATTGGAAAATCTTACAGGTCATGCCGAAAAGGTCCTTCAATTGCTAGGCCTTCCATACCGAGTGCTGAGCATGTGTACGGGAGATCTTGGTTTCACTGCTGCTAAAAAGTATGATATCGAGGTTTGGATCCCGAGTTACGGAACGTACCGAGAAATTTCTTCTTGCAGTAACTTTGAAGCATTCCAGGCAAGACGGGCCAATATCCGCTTCAGACGTGATGCAAAAGGCAAACCGGAACATGTCCATACTCTAAATGGATCAGGTCTGGCAATCGGCCGTACAGTCGCTGCCCTTTTGGAAAATTATCAGCAGGAAGATGGCAGTGTTATCATTCCTGAAGTATTACGTCCATATATGCGCGGTGTGGAAGTCATTAAACCGTAAGTTAAAAGGAATCAGCTTCTGATTATAGAGGCTGATTCTCCTTTTTATCGAAGTTTGAAATTATTTTAAAAAAACTTTATAGAGGGCTTGACTTTAATTTTAATTCCATGTAATATAATAAATGTTGATACGGAGGTATACCCAAGTCCGGCTGAAGGGATCGGTCTTGAAAACCGACAGGGGAGTCAAATCCCGCGGGGGTTCGAATCCCTCTACCTCCTCCATAACTTATTAATAACCACAGCGCATAAATTGGATATCGATAAATTCCGTTACATATCTGTAACGGAATTTTTGTTTTCTAATATATTAAAAAACCACCGGATAACCGGTGGTTTTTCTGTTTTACACATTTCGCAATAACTTGGTTTGCTCCATATATTCGGCAATCCGTTTTATAAGAGGTTCGATGCTTTCTTCATCCTGCATAAGGTCATATTCGTTTATATTTAATCGAAGGACAGGGCAGGCATTGAATTGATCAATCCATTCTTCGTAACGGCCGTGCATTTCCTGCCAATATTCAATTGGGGTATGCTGTTCCATTGGACGGCCACGCTCTTGGATCCGGTCGAGGATATCATCCAGCGAACCTTCGAGATAGATAAGTAAATCAGGGTGCGGGAAGTATGGCGTCATTACCATGGCGTTGAAAAGGCTTGTATAAGTTTCGTAGTCCACATCATTCATCGTGCCTTTTTCATAATGCATTTTTGCAAATATTCCGGTGTCTTCATAAATGGAACGGTCTTGGATAAAACCGCCGCCATATTCGAAGATTTTTTTTTGCTCTTTAAAACGTTCAGCGAGGAAATAGATTTGCAGGTGGAAACTCCAACGATTAAAATCATCGTAAAACTTATCCAGATAGGGGTTCGTATCAACCTTTTCAAAGGATGTCCTGAATTGAAGGGCATCGGCTAAAGCATTGGTCATGGTCGATTTTCCTACGCCAACCGTCCCTGCTATCGTAATGACAGCGTTGTTTGGAATATTATATTTCTTTCGTAAGTTCATTTGACTTTACTCCTTTGTGCAGGGCATTCTCTATTTGGCTGATTATCTTTTTCAAATCATTTTTGTTCCCGACAAAATCCAGCTCATCTCCGTTGAATGTAAGAACAGGTATTTCAGGATGCTGTTTCGCAAATGCTTCCATGAATGTTCGATAATCCGCGGATAACTGCTCTAAATAAATGGAGGATATATTTTTTTCGAATTCACGACCTCTTTTACCGATTCGGGAGATAAGAGTATCAAGACTTGCGTTTAAATAAATCACCATATTAGGTTTAGGCATATCCCGTGTTAAAATATTGAATATTTCAAGGTATTTATTGTATTGTCCGTTCTTTAACGTTCGTTCAGCAAAAATCAAGTTCTTGAATATATGGTAATCAGCCACTACGGCTTGGTTATTAGTAAGATACTTATTTTCGATATCTTCCAATTGTTTATACCGGTTACACAGAAAAAACATTTCTGTTTGAAAGCTCCACTCATCAATATCTTTATAGAATTTCCCGAGAAATGGATTTTCATCTACAATTTCCTTCAATAATGAAATTTGAAAATGATCTGCGATAACTTTTGCAAGTGATGTTTTTCCCACGCCGATTGGACCTTCGACGGTGATAAATGGGGTGGATTTCATCCAATCTGTCCTCCTTCATGAGGTATCAAGCTGAAATTCCCGGTTATTAGGTTTTTCGCCAAGAGATATTGTATCACAGACTTGGGACTTTAGTGACATTTTTGTCAGGTTGATAAAGAAAGAGAATGAAAGAGTGTTTATTGGGGGGGTTAGTGTCTTGTTCGATTGAATGCTTAAAAGTCTTCACCTTCTTTTATGGATGCCTTGAGGACATGGTTCATCATCTTTAATGCGTAATGATTATCTTCCTTTGATGCAGAAGCGATGCAATCCTTCGGAATCCATAATTTATATTCCCGCATATAGGCATCATTGGCTGTGAATAGCACGCAGATGTTGCCGGCTATCCCAGTAATGATCAGGGTTTCCACGTTTAATCGTTTAAGTAGTGTATTGAGTGCCGTCCCATAAAATGCGGAATGTTTCGGCTTGATGAGAAAGAATTCGTCTTGTTCAGGTTTTATCCTTTCGATTAATGAGGCATTTCCTTCATTTTTACATCTATCAATAATTTTATCGAAGTCCGCCTGCCATAAATCATAATGGTCGTTGATATAAATGATTGGAAAACCCTTTTCTTTCATTTGCTTTTTTAATTTCAAAATCGGATCGACGATAAGTTTCGTATGTTCAAGGAGCATATTCCCGTATTTGAAATCAAAATCATTGATCATATCAATGATAAGCAATGCAAAAGAAGGTGATTCAGGTCGATTCATGGTATATCCTCCTGTATTGTGAGAATTTACTTGCAGCACGTATGCCGCATGCGTTACTATTCATTAGAACAAGTAGTATGACCTTTATTTTTGTCTTATATGTGTCTGTTTACTCCTACTTAATATGAGGGGGTTTTTTTATGAAGGATGATGTTTATTACATGAATTTAGCCTTAAAGGAAGCTAAAAAGGCGCAGATGTTGAATGAAGTGCCGATTGGCGCTTTAATCGTAATAGATGATCAAGTTATTTCGACAGGGCATAACCTGAGGGAAACGGAACAGAATGCGACGGCGCATGCGGAGCTGCTTGCGATCAATGAGGCTTGCAAGGAACTGGGCAGTTGGCGCCTTGAAGATGCGACATTATATGTAACGCTGGAACCTTGTCCCATGTGTGCTGGGGCCATCTTGCAATCACGGGTAAAAAGGGTTGTTTTTGGAGCGCATGATCCAAAGGCTGGCTGTGCAGGGACATTCATGGATTTACTTCGAGATGAACGCTTTAACCATCAATGTGATGTAACAAGCGGTGTATTGGGGGAAGAGTGCGGCTGGATATTGACTTCTTTTTTTAAAGAGCTTAGGGATAGAAAGAAAACTTTGAAAAGAGAGCAAGCACTCAAGATTGCCGAAGAAAATAAATAGGGGAAAAAACGAATGTTGAAAAAAAGGTTTGCTTCGTTTGATAAATTTGGGATCAAACTGTTCATGAACAACACTTGCGTTTTTTTTGTTACCTTAGTATAATGAATTATGCGTCGTCATGACGCTATGAATTTGGTATTACTTTTGCCGTGCTAGACGGGGAGGTAGCGGTGCCCTGTACTCGCAATCCGCTCTAGCGAGGTTGAATCCCTTCTCGAGGTTAGCATTCTGTAGGGCCTGCCTTAAGTAAGTGGTGTTGACGCCCGGGTCCTGCGCAATGGGACTCCATGAACCATGTCAGGTCCGGAAGGAAGCAGCATTAAGTGGAAGTTCTCATGTGCCGCAGGGTTGCCTGGGCCGAGCTAACTGCTTAAGTAACGCTTATGGTTGCTAATCGACAGAAGGTGCACGGCAGTTATTTTACATAAACAAAAAACTCATTCGTATCGGGTGGGTTTTTTTTTATGCCAAGAAGGTAAAGTGCTTGGTATTTTTGAAAAAATGAGACAATGATGAAATTTATTTTTAGACTTTGAAATTAAGGAAATCAGTAATGTATAATAAACAAGATGGAGAAAAGAAGGAGGGATTTCCGTGGGGTATCAAGCATTATACCGGGTATGGCGGCCACAACAATTCATTGATGTAGTCGGGCAGGAACATGTAACGAAAACGTTGCAGAATGCCTTGGTCGGGCAGAAGGTTTCGCATGCCTATTTATTTTCCGGTCCACGTGGAACAGGGAAAACAAGTGCTGCCAAAATTCTAGCGAAAGCAGTGAATTGTGAGCATGCCCCGACAAGTGAGCCCTGTAACGAATGTGCTACCTGCCGCGGAATCACCGATGGCTCCATATCAGATGTTATAGAAATTGATGCAGCATCCAATAATGGTGTCGAGGAAATCCGTGACATTCGTGATAAGGTCAAATATGCTCCTAACGCGGTTACATATAAAGTTTATATCATCGATGAGGTACATATGCTATCACAAGGGGCTTTCAATGCGCTTTTAAAGACATTGGAAGAACCTCCGAAGCACGTGATTTTTATATTGGCGACGACTGAACCTCATAAGATTCCACTAACGATCATTTCCCGTTGCCAAAGGTTTGATTTTAAAAGGATCCAGCCTCAAGATATAGTTGGCAGGATGTCGCAAATCATTGCAGAAACAGGTGTTTCATGTGATGAACAAGCCCTGCATATCATTGCGAGGGCAGCCGAAGGCGGGATGCGAGATGCACTAAGCCTTCTTGATCAAGCGATATCCTTCAGTTCGGAGACGGTTTCTGTGGAAGATGCATTGACTGTCACCGGTTCTGTGTCGCAGGCGTTTTTAAGCCGTCTGGCGAAAGCTATATATGATAAAGAAGTAGCGGTGGCACTTGAAGTCCTTGAAGAATTGCTGGCCATGGGAAAAGACCCGGCCAGGTTCATAGAAGACATGATTTATTATTTCCGTGACATGCTTTTGTATCAAACGGCACCGGCACTGGCAGAATCCTTCGAGCGTGTTTTGATAGATCCCCAATTTAAGGAATTGGCAGAAGTAATCTCTTCTGAATCGATTTACTCCATTATTGAAAGCTTCAATCAAACACAGCAGGATATGAAATGGACAAATCATCCAAGGATTTTCCTTGAAGTGGCACTTGTGAAGTTATGTAATGAGCAAAGGCCAAATCAAAGTGATAACGGGCAGCTTCAACAGCTGCTGCAGAAAATAGAAGATTTAGAGAAGAAATTACTTGAAATGCAGAAAAACGGCATTCCGGCAGCCATGACAGAAAAACCTGCAGAGCAGGCTAAGGCGCAAAGGGCTGTTAAAAAGGCGTATAAAGCACCTGCTGGAAAGATCAATCAAGTTTTGAAACAAGCTACAAAGCCCAATCTTAATGCTGTGAAAAGTAAGTGGGGGGAAGTGCTTGAACAGTTAGGTCAGCAAAACCAAAAATCATTGGCAGCTTTATTAACGGAGGCAGAACCTGTTGCTGCGTCTACTGAAGCTTTTGTGGTAAAATTCAAATATGATATTCATTGTCAAATGGCAATGGAAAATAACCGTTTCGTGGAAGTGATAGCCTCGATCATGCAGCAATTGACCGGACGCCGAATGGAGATAGCTGGAGTTCCAGAGAGCCAGTGGCAAAGTTTGCGGGAGGATTTCATATCGACACAGCAGTTCGACGGTCCAGAAGAAACGGAATCAAAAGAAGAAGACCCCTTTATAGCAGAGGCTAGAAAATTAGTGGGCGATGATTTACTTGAAATTAAAGAATAATTGGAGGTAAGAAGAATGGGTATGCGCGGCGGTAATATGCAGAACATGATGAAACAAATGCAAAAGATGCAAAAGAAGATGGCAGAGGCACAAGAAGAATTAGGTGAAAAAAAGATTGAAGGAACTGCTGGCGGCGGAATGGTGACGGTCATCGTGACTGGGCATAAAGAAATAGTCGATGTAGTCATCAAACCGGAAGTTGTCGATCCGGATGATATCGATATGCTTCAGGATTTAGTGCTGGCTGCGACTAACGATGCTTTGAAAAAGGCGGAAGAACTGACAAACCAAACGATGGGACAATTCACTAAGGGAATGAACCTTCCGGGTATGTTTTAAGCAAGTTCAAAAGAAACTTCCTTTCAGGGGGTTTCTTTTGAAATTTTTAGGAGGAATTCGATGCATTATCCAGAACCAATTTCCAAGCTCATTGACAGTTTTATGAAATTGCCGGGGATTGGTCCTAAAACGGCTGCTCGATTAGCCTTTCATGTACTAAGCATGAAGGAAGATACTGTTTTGGATTTTGCAAAAGCACTTGTTAATGCTAAGCGGAATCTTATGTATTGCTCAGTCTGTGGTCATATTACAGATCAAGATCCCTGTTATATCTGCGAAGATCAAAAGAGGGACAGAAGTTTGATTTGTGTGGTTCAGGACCCGAAAGATGTAATAGCTATGGAAAAGATGAGAGAGTTCAATGGTTTATACCATGTACTGCATGGCAGTATTTCCCCGATGGACGGAATCGGTCCGGAAGATATAAATATTCCTGATTTATTAAAGCGCCTGCAAGATGAAACAGTGCTGGAGGTAATTTTGGCTACTAATCCTAACATTGAAGGTGAAGCGACAGCCATGTATATTTCGCGGTTGCTTAGACCATCAGGCATCAAAGTGACCCGAATTGCCCACGGACTTCCTGTTGGCGGAGATTTGGAGTATGCGGATGAAGTGACGCTATCAAAAGCAATAGAAGGAAGAAGAGAAATATAAGATAGCTGGGAGGACTTCACTTGTTCTTTCGTAAAAAAAAGAAACTTCGGAATGAATTCAATGATTCATTAATCGAAGAGCTTGAACATTTGAAATGGAATTGGCATAATCAAAAATCATTACTTGAAAAAAGCGTTGATCCATCTGAGGAAGTAATTGCCCAAACGAGACTGGCGGAAGTGAAATATTTCTACTTATTCAGGGAAGTTAAAAGAAGGAATGTCCGCTTAAAAAGATGATAAGGAAATGGCTGTGAAGGATTGCGTGTTCCTCATGGCCATTTTTTTCAGTTCTTAATCCATCGATTTCTTCATATAAGTGTAGTACAAGCTTGCGGGGAGGAATGAGTTTGGAACCAGTTGTCTTTGTTGCCGTAATTGGCGGCCTGATTTTAATGCTCCTCATTATCGGGGCGCCATTAAGACCCGTCCGGTTTATAGGGCAGGGGATTATAAAGGTCATTATCGGTGCAGCATTTTTGTTCTTTTTGAATACACTTGGGAATCAAGCGGGCATTCATGTACCCATCAACCCTGTTACCTCGGCAGTCGCCGGCCTGCTTGGAATACCGGGAGTTGCCGCTTTGGCGGCCATTGGTTATTGGATCATTTAAAGGATATTGCGTCGAAGTCTGATGAAAACCCCATGGATATCTCCTTGGGGTTTTTATCATGTTGTAGTTTTTTTTAAAAAAACCAATTAAACCATTGACGATAACTCATCAACCTGATAATATATTAGGAGTCGCCAATAACGACATCGTCAATTGCTCAATCGAAAAACAATATGAAAAAAATGTTGACATCAGGTTGAGTAAGTGATAAGATAATAAAGTCGCTTACGAAGTAACGACATTAAATCGCTCTTTGAAAACTGAACAAAACAAAGCGCCAACGTTAAATTTTAAGTGAGCACACACTATCAAAAAAGCAAATGAG
>NZ_JBHZPG010000060.1:0-15138 GCF_042788005.1 Peribacillus sp. YIM B13472 | reverse complement strand
ATACCGTAATGTATATTGCCCTGTTGATTCTGATAGCGAACTATTTTTTGTGTTTTTTGTAGCACATGCATTATGAAAAAACTCCTTTGATGATTAAGATTACCTCAGATAAAATAAAATCCGGTTCTCCTATACTATAACATGCCTGTTCTTTTACGTGAAAAAAGAGCTCTCGTCGCAACTCCATCTTCTACAAAACCGACCTTTAGTTCAATAAGATTAAATTATTTAACTATGTATTTTATGGAACCTACAATTTATTTATAATTTTATCTGTGTATTGCCTTATATAGGCTGCAATAAATTTTCCGATTGGTAGCCCTAGTAATACATTCCCCATGAAATGTTCACTTAATTTCATTCATACAATTACAACTAATACACCCTATTACATTCAAAATCTTGGTGCTTATTGATTATCTCAAATTATGAAAACTTTTGTACTGGTAATTCGTCCCTTATCCAGCTAACCTGTCTCGTTAGTGCCATAAGAAAAAGGCTGCCTCAGCAACCTTCCTTGTTTGAAGTAAACCCTGATCATTCGCCCCTGATATGAGAGCATAAAAGTATTCGTGCTTTTATGTATCTGTACTTATTTCTTCCCATTCTTGATTCATATAATTTACTAGCCAATTAAGAGTGTAGTGTCTTTCATATACAACGCCTTCATTTAGAGATGATGGAACTTCCAAATGATTTATTTGAGCTTCTCGTACCGCCCAATGTGCTCTATAAATAAAATCAAGGCTATCTAATATAGCACTGGTTGGTTTTATAGAGGATTTATCAAGCAACTCTTGTTTAGAATGAAGAAAAACCGTCTCAAAAACATATTCAGCATTACACGTATCGGCTGGAACATCTATATCGGATATTAGATTTACAGACCAAAGCAGAAGCCAAATACATTCCAGCTTCCAAGAGTACTGAATCAGCTCGTTCTGATTCAGATGTTCTTTCATTAAAAACTTTTTTTCTTCTTCTGTGAATAATTCATTAGCATTATACCTTTCAATAAATTCCTCAATTTTTTCTGGCGGAGCCTCCATCGCTTTTGCTGAGACTATCGCTAATGGAATAATTCTGTTAATGATCTCTTCCTTTGTTCTAAGAGAAACTTCTTCTTCATTTTCCGTTAAGGGTAAATGTTTATTTATTGGTACCTTTAGGGTCTTTAATATTTTTTCGGATCTTTTTTTTCTATTTTTCAAACTTCTCATTCCGCACCTCACCATTAGAAAAACTTTCCACACACCATCTTTTATTATACCATTAATCTCAACTCCCCTGAGACTTTAGTTGCATAAAAAAGGGCTGCCTTATGTCAGCCCTTTTTTAAAGCTAACGCACCCGCTAGTTTTAAAAAGGAATAATTCTTCTAGACCTCCCCTTAGGAAATCCACTTTTATTACCCTATTAAAAAAAAAGTGCCAACTTCCCTTAAAGGAATCAGCACTTCGTTTATTCACTATCCGTTATCGTGCAGCTTTAGGCGGTTGACACACGTCACATTTACGTTGTTTATTATTTTTAAACTTCGTAAACGTTTTTTCAAAATTGCTACCACATGTACATTTAAATAGTAACTTTTGAGAAAAACCGTGATATTCCGTCGATAGCAACTTACTTTCCGAATTGTTCTCAACAAATTCTTTAATTTTGCCAATCGTCCATTGTTTATTCAATCTCTTACACCTCCATATTTTATCGCTATGCGGAGGCTTTACTTGGCATCCGTCCAAAAACAGTAATTATCGTAAGTCATTCATTATAACATGCGCTGGCACTCAATAATACAGATCCATGTATCTTCTTAAACTAACCTTCCCCATTTGTTGCAAAAAAGTAAAAGCTGTCTTAAGGACAGCGCTGATCTTCACCTAACGCACCTTATTGCCTTATTTCCCTTATTGCTTTTGTCATTTAATTTTTATAAAACTGTTTTCAATTCAACTAAGCTGTTAATGATGATATCTGCTTGTGCAAGCTCATTTTCTTGAGCAAAATCAAAATTACACCCTATAGCTATTAAGCTATTATCTTTTGCTGCTTTAATATCTGATAATCGATCACCAATTACAGCACCTTTTTCAACATTATATTTGTTCACTATTGTATGTACTAAATCTGACTTATTTTGAGATTGTATTTGTTGTATACTAAATGTTTCCGTAACCCAATTATCTAAATGATAATACTTTACGATTGCATTTAAATATTCTATTTGCCCATTGCTTGCTATGTATATTCCACAATCATTATCTTTTAAATGGTCAAAAACTTCCTTTACATTCGGATATAAAGCACCATTACCTACATTAATATTAGTAATTAATTTCTCGTGGAATAATTCATTTGCTTGTTGTCTGATTTCGCTCGAATGTTCAGGTAATAAGGTTTCCCATACAACTGGTAAAGGTACTCCCATAATTTCTCGGTATTTTTCAATGGGCGTTTTATGCTCCCACAAACTCAAATTTCTCAAATGATCAAATGTTTCTTGTAGGGATATTTCTAAGATTTTATCTGTTTGAAATAATGTACCATCCATATCAAAAATCAATGATTGTGACATTTTCTTCCCCCTTTGCAAAAATGAAATAGCAAACATATTAATATTTAACTTGCAATATTCTGTTTTCCACACAATAACCTGCTCTGTTAAATGAGCTGCCAAGGCAACTCCTTATTGAAGTAAAGTGCCCGTTAGCTTAAAAGCTTTATCTAAATAAACGGTTTCCAATTAGGGTCTTTTATATCTTTCTTATTTGGCTTTCTTACAAAAGCAATACATAATTCTTCACATGCCCCAAACTTAACAAAGTTTTTTTGTGCTTGCCATAATGAAACTTCATTTGCCCCGCCTTCGTAATCAGGTTCTCGAAATTGAACACCATCATCTTCCCAAAAGCATATTTTGCAAATTGCATATGTATCGGTCGGTTCTTCATCTAATGTTTTATATCCACAGCAAGGACAAGTATATTTCATACAATCACCTCTTAGTTGTTTGTTATTCTTTTTTATAGTTAAACATAATTCTTCAACTATCCTGCCCCATTAGTTCCCTAAAAAAAAGGTTGCCGTAGCAACCCTTTGTTTAACTATCAGCCTTTTAGTTTAAAAATTGTTCAAGGAGAACATCAGAACGTTTTTCTTTTAATAATTGCATCATTTTCTGTTCTGCTCCATTTGCTTTTTGCTTCTTCCGTTCGGTTCTTTAAACTAGACTTAAACCCACAAGTGCAAGTGAAGCAATGATCGATGTCTGCTAGTTTGGTAGTATATTAAGACTCTTTTTTAAAAGTCCTTTGACTTACCTTTCTTTTGTTTTGATAGGGCAGATAGGATGGATGGTTCGCCTTGATTCCCCAAAAATTTCTTAGTCAGACTTAACTTAAGAACAATTTTGTAAACGCTCGTGGCTGAAACGATACTGATGATGGCTCCGACAAGAACATCTGCTGGATAATGGACACCTATCCAAATTCGCGAAATACCTACAAGTACAGCCAAAATCACCCATAAAATCCCCCAACCCCTTTTGAACAACCAGAAGGTTATACAAAATGAAAAGAATATGATCGTATGGTCGCTTGGAAAGGAATTATTGACTGCTTTTTCAACTAACCTATTAACGTTGGGCAACTCAGCAAATGGTTGATTATTCGAGTGGAATTGCCCTGCTATTTTTGCCAATAGTTCCGAGATAACTAATGTAATAAATGCGCAGATTACCATGATTCTATTTTTATTTCTTCGAGAAAACAAAAACATCAAGACTGCCAATACTAAGAAAAAAATCATGTATTCAGCGATGAAAACAAAGAAAGGATTTAGATCCGTGTATTGTTTACCTAGATTATTAATCATTCTAAACAATTTACTATTCATTTCGGACAAAGCCATTGAAAAATTCCTCCTGATTGTATTATCACTTTAACTATTAAGTTCCATTATGTAAATAAGATGAACTTCAATTAAACCTAGAGAAAAAGGCTGCCTCGGCAACCTTCCTTATTGAAGTAAAGCACACGTTAGTTTAAGAAGGATATTCTCATGGATCCAATCAAAATCATCGAGAAGTAATAACTTTTTCACGATAGTTGATTCATAATGCGAGGCTAATTTTTTTAACATCTTACATATTTGCGTTTAAAACCAAGCCTTCCTTTATCGACTTCTTTTTGAATACTTTCGTAAGCATTTAGAAAACTGCTTTTTTTCTTGTCCCGTTTGACTTCTACTGTCCCTATTGCCTTTGCAGTCTCGACTGCCTTTTCATGGAGTGGCAAATATGAAATCCCCACGGTGTATAGAAAATTATTCATAGCGGATTTCGTTCGTTCTGGCGAATCGTGAATCGTATTTTTCACAATATCAAGCATATTGGAAATCTTGCTTTCTGAAAATTCAACGTCAAGCCGATTCCCTAAAAGCCAGCAGTAGCAACTCCAGCCCGCTGACATTCTCAGCTCTTCACTGCTTGCGATCCATTTATCAGCAACTTCTTGTGCAATATCTGACTCCGCTAAAGTTACGGCCACTACAAAATCGGACAGCATATAAAAATACGCAGCATCCATCCAACGATCATAATCCGACTCAGTCATGGCTTTTGGATCTGCAATAATGCCTGCAAAGTACATTGCATCGTAGTTCCCCGTGGAATAAAGGTCTTCAGCTAAACGGTGACTTTTTTTTATTTTCTTTGCAATTGGTTTCATAGCGCCTGTAGCCACGCCAAAAAGCGGCTCATGCGCACCATTGGATATGTACATTTTTTTAGTTCGTTCCTTGCCAAGGGCTTCAAGTTCCTGCATAACCATCTCTAAATTCATCGCTTAGCACTTCCTTCTTTTCGGAGTTTTCCCCCTAATATTTTGCCCATCAAATATATCACCATTCTCCTATAATCAAACTACCATTTGTCAGCATAACTACCGTCTAAGCTCATGAGTGTTACGCAGGAATCCACTTAATGCATGTTGGCACTTTGCTCTCGAACAGATGGTAAGTAACAATGCCTTCTGTTACAGTTGCTTACAACGCTTAGAATCATGAGATTTCCCCTTTGTTCTTGTTCCTCAGCTTACGCGCCTTTAATGGAAGTATATTCATTTTTTGTTCATAATCTGCTTAACTATTTATGGACTCTACTATCAATCATTTAAGATCTATGTTGCTTTTCTTACGTTAATAGAGAGCATTCTAAATAACAAAATAGATGCAATCAATGCGATGACCCCATTAATAAGGAATGAAACTTCAGCGCCAAATATCTGCCATAACAAACCTGTAAGCAAAGAAGCCGGAAATAGGCCAATCCCCGTAATCATGGCATAGAAACCAAGTGCAGTTCCCTTACTTTCTGGATTGGATATATCAGCAACCAGCGCCTTTTCAACCCCTTTAGTAAAAGCTGAATACAGCCCATATAATATAAATAGACCGATTAAACCAATCGTTGTATGTACTTCCGCAAAACCAATATATACAAATCCATATAACGCATATCCTACAGTTAGTATACCTCTTCGTCCGTATCGATCTGAAAACGCTCCGGAAATATATGATAATAAAGACGCAGTAAGGTGAAAGAGTAGATATAATAATAGAACATTGGCAGTAGAAACTCCTAAAACTGCTGCTCTTAGTAAAAGAAACGAATTTGATGAATTAACAATAGTAAAGAGAAAAACAATAAACAATAATTTTTTTACCTGACCATTACGCCCTAAGTTAGTCTTCTTATGGTCGATGTTTAACACGAACATACCTTACTAAAGAGATTTATTATGACTAAAACAGAAAATACAATAGATATCAAGAATGATAAAATTGTTAGTTTTGGTGTTTTTAGGTGTTGTTTCTCATAACTATTATCAACCATTGCCTCCCTTGAATTTCCCAATAAATGAAATTATATCATTTTATAAATTATAGAGTAAGCATTGAAATCTGAGTGTTCAAAATATTTAAGTTTATTCTCCTCTCTACCCATATAAAAGAACGCAATCCCTACTTCGGAAAAGCGCCCTGTTCTTGAATAATCATCAATCTAACTTCAACTAGATGTTATTCGAATTTAAGTGTTATTGAACAATTGCCTTAATTGAATAACACATCTTCGTCTTTGATCAACTTTATTTAATGCAACATCTTTATTGTCATTAACATTATCAGGTTTTTTGAATCGGCCACCATCTTCCTATTTAAATATTATTTGGTAAAAAATGTAGGTTGATAGCATTATTTGATTTGGAATGTATTGTCAAATATTTTGTTTTGTAGTAACCTATCAGCGATTTAAATCGCACCGATTCAATAGCGGACTAGTCCATTGGCAGTAAACAGCTGTTACTATTCAACAAGGGAGGAATTGTAATGTCCAGCTTACACAAGCATTTTTTTCGATTTTCCTTGTCATGCTTTTGACTCTTGGCATCTTTGCACCTGTACAGACACAAGCAACTTCAGCAGGTGGAGGATACTGGGTCCCAGACGACAAGATCAAGAAGGCAACCGAACTGATGAAGCAAGGCAAATCCCTCGGGGAGCTTGAAATCAAACAAGATCAAATTCAGCAAAAAGAAGGCATTCAGACATTAGATGAATTGATGGAAGCAGACCAGCAAAGTAAAGCGACATACAGAGCGAACTTGGCACCTCCAATCAAGACGGCGGTCGGATGGGTACCCCCGGAATTTGACTATGATCATATCCAGACTGTAGATGAATGCCGGAGAAGTCCTGACAGCAGTTCAGAAACAGGGTATATCAAGAACCGTTATTCCTTCTGTTGGTCCCATGTGGCGACATATCAAGTCCCTGTAAAATGCATCGGAGGGATCTGTATAAACGCAGGGGTTCAATTTCAATTCACGGAAATAGGGTATGGTTCCAACCAAAGCCGGAACATGAGAACCTATTATACACTTGACGATATCATCGTGACCGATCCAGCTTTAAATGGAGCCAAGTTGAAAATCGATATGGTATGTGAATCGAAATTGAACGCAGGTGACTGTAAAGAGGATCCCGACTATCCTCCGACGGAACGAACGATCGCCCACTGGAAAAACACGAACTTCAGTACAGAAATCTTCACCTCAGAAGTGCCCCCAGCAACTGATGCCAATCCTGACCAGTTGGGATACATGGAATTTTGGCCGAAACTCACCCTTACCCATTCAGCAAGGAAATACAAAAAAAGCATAGATGGCATTAAACAGTCCGTCCGTTATGACTCAGCTAAATACATGTTCGCTTTCCCAAATCAATATTTCCGGCAAGGAGCCGTATTCAGCAAAGCCACACCGGTCTTCAATGTCCCGATCACGAAACCGGAATTCGAAATGCTAACTGAAGCCGGTCAGCATTGGAAGGACGCTATGGACCACCCAGAACAGACAAAGCCTCAAATGGTTGGAAAGAAAATACCAGGAGCTGTAGGAGACAGTACACTGACACGGATGTATACAAAACGTCATCAGGAGGAATACAACCGTAATAGGAACAAGACAAGAAGGATTTGTGACCGGGAGTTCGGAGATGAGGATCGGACAGGAAAGCAGTGTGACGAATATCCTTTCGCTTCCACCTGGGAAGGTTCATCGACGAACGGATCGGATAATTTTTCTGTAAGAATGATTTCCGCTGATTCGAACGGTGCTGCAGGGACATGGCTCGGTGCCTGGTACGCCTATGACCGGATTCTGGATGGAGATGCTTTTAATGTGGAGGTCGAAGCTCCTGAGAAAATCGCGACGATCCGATCGGAAGGTCAGCCTCAGGACGGCCAGGATAACCGATCAAGTGATAACTTCACGATCGGGAACATCCCTACTTACGCGACCAAGTTACAATGGAAAATCGTCGGCGGTCCTAAAGATGCAAAATTCGATGTCATGAAAGACATCAGCTTCGGTATCGACGAAACGATCTTCTATGATCTTACAAACGGGTCCGAGTCAGAAATCAAAACGAGTGAAGATTTCTACATCGCCAGACCGGAAAACACCGATGGAGAAAGCTTCACTGTCGAAGTCTATGCAATCCCTTGATAATAGTATGCTAGTTGAATAAAAGACGAAGGCTAGTCAATAGAGCTTGGAGACTCCAATCTAAGCTCTTTTGACTAGGTATTTATAGTGACTACTTCCATCATATCCCCGATAACGAAATAAGCAAAAATGTATTATTCTCAACACGCATTTTTGCATTTTCAAGCAAGTTAGAAACACTCCTTAATTTATATCTGTATTAATTCTCTTCTACATTTAAATCTCCTTTAGTTCTTGTTTCACTAATCTGATACGTTGTTTTTTCACAGCTACCACTTTTATCCCCCTTAATGACAACTTTATTTCTTGTTTTTTTCCTCCTTTGTATCCTTTAAAGAGAAAGAAGTATGTATTACACTAATTAATAGTTATAAAATGGAATTTAAGTTAATGATTACATACCACTAATAGGGGGCTAAGTAGGGGAATTTTCTGTAATTCACAGCGATTATCATTTGAATCTTAATCATGGTAGTAACAAAGAACCTTATTGCATATTAAATAAGGCCGCCCAAAAGGAGAAACTTAAAATTTATATGGAAATTAATTTTATCAGGTCATAATACAATCTTATGTATTTAATTCGTGATCAATTTTTTGAAAATTATTTCTTTTTGAAAAAGTAAAATTTAGTTCTTTCATGGAGGTTTTAATTTGGCTGCTAGAGTACCCTTTTCATTTATATTAGTTATTGGTTTAATGTTATTTGCTCTATTTTTTGGGGCAGGAAATTTAATTTTTCCACCAATGCTTGGTCAATCAGCAGGAATGAATATTTGGTCAGCAAATGCAGGGTTTTTAATAACAGGAGTTGGCTTACCGTTACTTGGTGTGTTAGCACTTGGTTTTTCGGGGAAAGATGATTTACAGTCGTTAGCAAGTCGGGTACACCCTGTATTTGGTATTGTATTCACAACCGTTCTTTATTTAGCCATTGGTCCTTTATTTGCTTTGCCTAGATCAGGAAACGTTTCTTTTGAAATCGGTGTAAAACCTTTTTTGTCCGAAAATTCAGGCCCTCTGCCTTTACTTATTTTTACAATCATCTTTTTTAGCATTACGTGCCTTTTTTCGATCAATCCCGCGAAAGTTGTCGGAATTGTCGGGAAAATATTAACACCAATCAAGATAACGTTCATTGGAATCCTAGTAGTAGTTGCTTTTAATCATCCAATCGGAGATTTTCAAGCACCTATTAAGAATTATTCAGTTCAACCATTTTTTAATGGGTTTAGAGAAGGTTATTTAACAATGGATACGCTTGCATCTTTTGTTTTTGGCATCATCATCATTAATGCCATTAAAGAAAAAGGTGCTAAAACAAAAAAACAAATTATGGTTGTTTGTGCAAAAGCAACTGGAATTGCTGCCTTTTTCCTAGTAACCATGTATTCAGCTCTTGCTTATATGGGTGCTTCAAGTGTAGAAAAACTTGGGCACCTGGAAAATGGAGGCACTATCTTAGCAAAAGTCTCGGATTATTATTTTGGAGCTTATGGCGGGATATTATTAGGATTAATGATTACAGTAGCTTGTTTAACAACAAGCGTAGGACTTGTTACATCTTGTTCTTCCTTCTTCCATAAACTATTTCCAAAGGTACCTTACAAAACAATTGCCATTAGTTTATCTATTTTTAGTGCAATAGTTGCCAATATTGGGCTAACACAGTTAATTGCTGTTTCTATTCCTCTCTTAACAGCTATATATCCATTAGCCATTGTATTAATTTTCTTGACATTTTTTCATTCTTTATTTAAAGGGAAAGCTGAAGTGTATCAAGGAAGCTTACTTTTAACATTTATAATTAGTTTATTTGATGGATTAAGTCGAGCTGGTATACACTTTTCATCCATTGATAATTTTTTTAATGAAATTCTTCCTATGTACGATGTCGGACTAGGGTGGATTATTCCAGCAATTGTTGGAGGATTTATAGGGTTTAGCAGTAGCATACTACGAGGGAAATTCGGTCTTAATCCCCCAACTAGTAGTTAAATAAATATTAAAATAAGGTCAACCCAGTGATTTTTTACTGGTTGACCTTTTAAAATTGAATATTGAAGCCAGGACCGACCTGTTTGTCCGTTCTTGAAGGTCACCATAACAATCGTTTTAGGAATTAATCTACTAAAAAAGGCTGCTTACCCTTTTTTAGTACAATCATATTCTATTTATTTTTGATTTTAAGGGCCTTAATTACTTCTTTGGTTGTCTCAGCAATAAGGTCGTCGTTGTAATCAGCATCTTTTTTATCACGACTTGAAAGGACAGCAAGAACAATAGGGTCTCCTTTTGATGGCCAAATGATCGAAATGTCATTTCGCGTACCATATGATCCTGCTCCAGTCTTATCAGCCACTACCCAACCTTTCGGCACTCCTGCACGAATTAACGCATCTCCAGTAGTATTTCTCTTCATCCAATCTATTAAAAGTTCACGTTTCTCAGTTGGAAGTGCATCTCCCAATGTAAAAGCCTGAAGACTAGTAGCAAGTGCTCTTGGTGTACTCGTATCATGAGTTTCACCAGGATTAACTTCATTTAAATCTGGCTCAAATCGCTCAGGGTTGGTAACATTATCCCCAATTCCCTCCAGTGCCTTTTTAAATCCAGTCGGTCCCCCCAGTTGTTTAAGGATAAGGTTTCCAGCAGTATTGTCACTGTATCGAAGAGAAGCATCAGAAAGCTCCTTAAGAGTCATCCCCGTATCAACATGCTTTTCTGTAATCGGATTATAATTAACAAGATCCTCACGTGTATAAGTAACTCTTTGATTAAGTTCTTCTATTGATTTCTGTTGTAAAAGTGCTCCTACAGCTAGAGCCTTATGAGTAGATGCATAAGCAAAACGCTCATCTGGATGATAGGTTACGGTTTGATTTGTGCCAGTATCCAACGCAAAGACACCAAGTTTAGCATCAAATTTTTCTTCAAGCTTAGCAAAATCATGATTATTGGCAGTTTCTTGTTTTTTAGGTTTAGTTAATTCAGCATTAACGTTATTGTTTGAACAGCCTACAAGCGTTGCACATGAAAGAAATAGAACAGGCACAATTTTTCCGAATGCGGAAGTACTAAAAATGTTGCTCAATGATTTCATAAGATTCAACCTCTTTCTAAAAAATATTTATTATGTATTCTCCTGGGATACCAGCCGGATCTTTAACTCTTGCACCCTATCTTTTGTTCATGATGCAGTCCTCCTGATTATTTGATTAGACTCTTATGTACGAATTGAAAAAGTTATAACGGATTACATTTGTAGTCTTATTACATCTGTAGTACAGTATTACATATGTAATCAAATAAAGTCAATTCTTTATTTTTCACCCTCAAGCCACTATAAATATGCTATATACCTGTTTTTAAAATTTAAAAGTCAAGAGAGTTGGTATTGAAGGACATGTTTTTAACTCATTTTATAATAGGTCTATTGGTGTCTTCATTTTCCGTTGCTGTTATTCTCCTTATACGAAAATGGTTTGGAAGACAATTAACAGCAAAATGGTACTATCATTTGTGGATGTTTCTTTTTATGGCTTTAGCACTTCCATTCATACCTACTGATTTATATCATTTTAGTACCCTCTTTAGTGGTGGGGATACATATCAGACTAATGCACCCAGCTCTAATATGAAAATAACTGGAACTGATATGATACAAGGCCTAAACCTAATACAAGACTTTTCTGTATCGGTCAATCGGCCGGACCTGTCCATACTTAATATTGGAGTGATGGGTTTATGGATGTCAGGGATGCTTTTATTTACCTTTACTATGGTTCGTGGATGGCTCACACTTAGAAGGATAAAGAATTATTCTTCTCCGTTTTCCAATCAAGAAGTTCTCGTGCTTTTCGAAGAATGCAAGAAAAAACTACAGATTAAAAAATCAATAAAGATTGTTATTTCGAAAAGAGTCCAATCTCCAATGATATTCGGACTTTTTCAAACATATATCGTCTTACCTTCCCAGCATGAAAACTGGCTTAGCTTGAAAAATTACGAGTATATCTTTCTTCATGAACTGAGTCACTATAAAAACAAGGATTTGCTGACAAATTACGTGATATTGTTCTATCAAATCATTTATTGGTTTAATCCCCTTGTCTGGCTTGCTTTTAGAGAAATGAGATTGGATCGGGAAATCGCATGTGATACATCTGTTTTACAGTTAATAGATGATAATTCATTTAGTGAATATGGAAATACAATCATTAATTTTTTGGATCTTTCAAAACGGTCAAGTAAGCTACAGATAGTGACACATTTAAACGGTTCGAAGCTTCAAATCAAAAAACGAATTGAACGAATTTCTGCCTATAAACATTCCACAAAAAAATCGATAAGAAAAAGCGTCTTTATTTATGTGTTGGCCAGTATCATTTTGACAATCCAATTACCTTTCGTTTCCGCATTTGCAACGGAAAACGACCGATACTTTTTTAATGATGATGGAGCAGTTTATGAGGATTTACATCCATTCTTTAAAGGGTATGAAGGAAGCTTTGTTTTATATGATCATAACGCACAGCAATATCGCATTTATAATGAAGAGAAAAGTACGTTGCGGGTATCACCTGATTCCACATATAAAATCTATAGTGCCTTATTTGCACTAGAATCAAATGTGATATCACCCGAAGAATCCACCCTTTCATGGGATGGGACTGAGCAACCCTATGACGCTTGGAATATGGATCAGGATGTCTCATCTGCTTTACAAAATTCTGTAAACTGGTATTTCCAAGAGTTAGATCGTAGAACAGGATTTGAAACAATACAATCCAATCTACAAGCGATAAACTATGGAAATTCCGATGTATCCGGGGAATTGGGTGAATTCTGGCTCGAATCCTCATTGAAAATTTCTCCAGTCGAGCAAGTCCAACTGCTGCAAGCCTTTTATTACAATCAATTGGGATATAAGGAAATGCATATCCAAGCTGTAAAGAAAGCACTACTCTTAGAAAAGAATGAGGAAGCTCGCCTATCAGGAAAAACAGGTACGGGATCAGTAAATGGTAAAAACATCAATGGTTGGTTTATCGGGTATGTAGAGACGAAGAACAATACTTATTTCTTTGCTACCAATATACAAAATGAAGATGATTCATCTGGAAGCAAGGCGGGAGAAATTACTTTATCAATTTTAAAAGATTTAGGAATCTATAAAGAAAATGGAGGGGAGAAAAATGGAGAAAAACATTCCTAGCATATCAGAATCAGAATGGGAAATCATGAACGTGCTTTGGGATAAAGCCCCTCAAACAGCAAATGACATCATAGTTTCCTTACAGGAGAGTACCCATTGGAAGCCGAAAACCATACGCACTCTTCTCGATCGATTGGTTCAAAAAGATGTAGTAGGTGTAAATAAAAATCTAAGAGTTTACACCTTTTACCCGCTCTATACACAGGAAGAGTGCCAGCGTGCCGAGACTGAATCATTTATCAACCGTATCTATGGAGGTACCCTGAAATCCATGCTTGTCCAATTCATTCAGGAAGATACCCTATCTGATGATGATATCAATGAACTACGCTTTATTTTAAATAAGAAACCTAAAAAGTAATAATATTAAAAAAGCGATTTGGGATTTTTCCAAATCGCTTTTTTCGTTCCTGCAGGCAGTGCAGTTTTTGGCTCATTCACCGCAACTTATCTGAGTTTTTTCGGAACTATTTCCGGAATAGCAGTCATGTTTTTTATAGCTAGGATTGGTGGACAAAGGCTTACATTAAGATTAGTAAAAGAAAAGCACTTGCAAAGCTACCAGAAATATATGCAAAAAAATGAAACGGCTATCCTTTTCCTTCTGTTCGTTATTCCCATTCTCCCAGATGAAATCATTTGCCTCGGATCGGGGATAGGCGGAGTATCCTTCAGCAGATTTATCCTGATTGCTTCACTCTCAAAACTAATGACAGCCTCTTCCCTATCATATTCAGTCGAATTGGCAAAAGCCCTCTCCCTGACAGGAAAGGAATTAATCTCGGCTGTGTCACTTGCTGCTGGTGGATTGTTTATTTTATCTTTAGGGGTAAAATGGGTTTTAAACAAAAGACAAATAGAATAGAGATGGAAAAACGCTGGAAAGGAGAGCGTTTTTTGTGTGGTAAAAAAACACTGGGTATCAAGATACGTTTATGGAACTACCCTGCTCCTTTAGTAGTTAAAATCCGCTCAAATCCTCGGGATATACTGAGTGCCAATTGTGAATAATAAGATTGTTAAACAATGGATTAAGGAGGACTTGTATGCAACAGGATCAACAAGCTAAAAAGAATTCGGGTTCAATTATGAAACCAGGATTTTCAGGAACTAATGCACAAAAAGTAAAGCAAGAGATTCAAAAAGATGTTAGCGAAGGACAAGGTGCAATGACTTCCCGAGAGGCAGGAGCAATGCGAGATTAAAAAACCACTCTGAGTGGTTTTTTTATATGCTTTAACGCAAGTTTTAAAAAGAGTAAAAACAAGGTTAAAATAAGATTTTTTTAATCTCGAATAGTGAAAGTGATTCCATAGGTGAAGATCTTGCAAAATCGTTTGGGAAATTTACTTGATCAAGTTCTTCGTGATAATCAAATTAGACCAAGCTGTCTTGTGCTCATTAGTAAAGGAAAAGCGGCAAGACACTGGAAACAAAGACAGCAGGAGAGATTCTATCGTTTCGTCTGGTTGATATTGTCGAAAATGCCTATCGAACAACAAGGATTTTGCCTCCTATGCCGCAAATTAAAGTACAGAGCATGCTCCATTCAGGATCTAGTATTCTGTAGCAAAAAGTTTATCAGTGAATGGGCAAGTCAAATTTGCAGGAGCCGCCGTGATCATGGAATGACCCACAAAATGACTGGTGTTTTGAATGAGGAAGAACTAGAGGCTGTAACGTGGATAACAGGCAAGGGAAAAGGCGGTGTAGTGAAAAGCTATGATAAAGAGACTGGTCAGCAGATTGTGTATGAGATTAACCTGCCCCGTTAGTGCCATAAGAAACTTCTATGGCGGCCATCCTCGCCGCCACCATCTACTACGAAAATCTAAACTCAAAAATAGAGTCTAA
>NZ_JBHZPG010000006.1:0-196823 GCF_042788005.1 Peribacillus sp. YIM B13472 | reverse complement strand
TGCCTGGAGTGGAAATCAACGTCCAAATTGTACAAGCCATAAAAATAGACAAACTCGATTTTCATCGAGTTTGTCTATAGTCTGAAGCGGATGTCCGGTATAGGACATCCGCTTTTCTTATTTAAACTTTCTTCAGTTTAAATGGACTGACCATAAGTAATGATAATATAATCATGAGGGATAAGAAAAAGACCGGATGGAAATACGGGACGGCTAGATAACTTAAAGTAGCGATGCAGCCCGCAACCGTAATTGGCACTCCTGTAAAATATCCATTGCTTTCACTTACATTGAAGCGAGCGAGACGAAATGCGCCGCAGCCAATATAGAAAACCGTGAATAGTGTGCCAGGTGCTCCGAATTCTATTAATATTCCTTGGTATAATAATAGAGCTGGTGCGACGCCAAAGGATATGATGTCACACATCGAATCAAGTTGCTTACCCAATTCCGATTCAATGTTGAATTTCCGTGCAACCATACCGTCAAAGCGATCTGCAAGGGCAGCCAGGAAGATTAATAGCAGGCTTAAATTCAATTGGCCGTGCATTACGGCAATTATCGCAAATCCACCAAGGGATAAATTAATTAAAGTAAGTATATTTGCTGTTTGTGCTTTCACTTTTTTAATGGTTTGATCTAGGGCGTGTAATAAAAACATCTTTTCACTCCTTTCAAATGAAACAAATTAAAACAAAATATAGTAAACATAAGTATTTATTATATAATAATATTTTATTTAACACAATTTATGCAAGAGATTTTTAGAATAATTTTACAATTTGGAGTGGTTTTATTTGTTTCAGTCTTTGTATCGCATTCTTATTGAACTGACGAATGGTCAGTATTCATCAGGTTTATTAAAGCATTTTAGCCAATCTCGTTGGAGCAGGCCCTTAATTTTACTTTATGTAAAAACATTCAAACTTAATCAACAGGAATTTGGTAAGGAGGTAAAAGCTTATACTAACCTGCATGAGCTATTTACCAGGCAGTTAAAGGCGGATGCCAGGCCAATTACGGCAGTTCCTTCTGCGGTAGCTTGTCCTGTGGACGGTGTTCTTGAGGATTCGGGGGAGATACGCGCTGATAAAAATATCGTCGTTAAGGGAAAGGTATATTCAATGGAGGAAATGCTTGGGGATGAGCTTTTTTTGGAAAAGTACTTAGGGGGCAAATATCTCGTGTTATACTTAAGCCCGAGTCATTACCATAGGATCCATGCACCAATCAAGGGTTCCGTGGTCAAACGTTGGACCCTTGGAAGGAAATCGTACCCCGTTAATAAATGGGGGATGAAATATGGAAAAGAGCCTTTATCAAAAAATTACCGGACAATAACTGAACTTCAAAATGAAGCGGGAAGTCTGGCAATGGTGAAAGTCGGGGCCATGTTCATAAATTCGATCGTCATTACTGATGAATCGGATGAATTGGAAAAAGGACAGGAATTTTCTTATTTCAGCTTTGGGTCCACAGTGGTGCTTCTTTTTGAAAAAGGAAGTTTTGAACTTGAAGGAAACATATCCATTCCCGCAGATGTCCGTGTGGGTGAAAAAATCGGATTCATGAGAGCCGTCTAACTTCAAATGAAAATAAGAGGCTGACATTTGATGTCAGCCTATGTATTTCATATTAAAATATTGATCGGATTTTATGTGTTAGGGATCTTCGATGAATTTCCGTTTCTATGAGGCGGATGAAATCGGTACTCAACTTTAAATTCTGTGCTTTAAAATAGGATTCAAGCAACAGGTCATCAGATAGTTTTTGCATCAGAACGCCATTTGCGGCTGCTCACCTCCATTAGGGATTGCGAGGAATATTTTGGTGTTTCCTTGCATATATTGATAAGTCATCCTTGATGTACCCCTACTGTATCAGAAATAAACGTGGAGAACAATCGTTCTGTTATCCACAGTTGAAAGTGGATAACTTGTGGTTAAGTTGTTTACAAGGTGAGCGAAATGGTGCACATCAGTATGGAAAATGTTAGTAAAGTTATCCACAGTTTGAATAAATGAAATTTTTGTCGAAATCTTTTATGAATAAATAGTTCTTTTGTTCTGGTCATCCTGCAAATTTCCCGTTATTTAATGAAAAATGCCTTTCCATATCATAAAACATACATTATGATGTTTCTTTACCGTCAGCCTTTCTTTCCTAATTTTTTTTGAAAGTGTGCTGAAAATTCGATATGATGGAGACGGTAAATTTTAACGAAAATATAGAGGTGTCAATATGCTTAAATTATTTTTGCCGAGTGAACATGTTAAAAGCATTTTTAATATAGATCCTCAAGAATTGAAAAAAAGAGGGATTAAGGGAGTCATTACCGATTTGGATAATACTCTCGTTGAATGGGACAGGCCAACAGCCACCCCCGATTTAATCAAATGGTTCGACAATATGCGGGATCATGGGATTTTAGTGACGATTGTGTCCAATAATAATGAAAATCGGGTTCGGGCTTTTTCCGATCCGCTTCACATTCCGTTTATCTTCCAGGCCAGAAAACCGATGGCAAGAGCTTTCCATAAAGCCCGTAAGACAATGGGACTGAAATTGGAAGAAACGGTGGTAATCGGCGATCAGTTATTGACGGATGTATTGGGAGGGAACAGAGGCGGGTTTCATACGATCTTAGTGCTCCCTGTAGCACAAACCGACGAATTCAGAACAAGGATTAATCGTTATTTTGAAAGAAAGATCATGGCGTTTTTTAAACGAAAAGGAATGATAGAATGGGAGGATCACAATTGAACAATCATCAAGAATTAGTGTGCATCGGCTGCGGTGTGAAGGTCCAGACTGAAGATCCGAAGGAATTGGGCTTTGCCCCTAAATCAGCTCTGGAAAAGGAGACCATCGTTTGTCAGCGCTGCTTTAAATTGAAACATTATAACGAAGTTCAGGACGTTTCCTTAACAGACGATGACTTCCTGAAAATCTTGAATAAAGTAGGCGAAACCGACTCTTTAATCGTCAAAATCGTCGATATTTTTGATTTCAATGGAAGCTGGCTGCCTGGCCTGCATCGATTTGTAGGAAGAAATGATGTTCTTCTGATTGGAAATAAGGTTGATTTATTGCCTAAATCCGTAAAACCGAACAAGTTGATCAATTGGATGAAGCAATCGTCCAAGGAATTGGGTCTTAACCCGGTTGATGTCCTGCTTGTCAGTGCGGAAAAGGGAAAGCACATACTTGAAGCGGCTGATGCGATTGAGCGGTATCGCAGAGGTAAAGATGTCTATGTGGTGGGCTGTACGAATGTAGGGAAATCGACTTTCATCAACCGTCTTATAAAAGAAGTGAGCGGTGAAAGTGATATCATCACGACTTCCCATTTCCCTGGGACTACCTTGGATATGATCGAAATTCCTTTGGAAGATGGACAGGCATTGATCGATACACCAGGAATCATTAATCATCATCAAATGGCTCACTATGTGGATAAACGGGACTTCAAGGTGATTATGCCGAAAAAGGAAATCAAGCCAAGAGTGTACCAGCTGAACGAAGCGCAGACGCTATTTTTCGGAGGGTTGGCCCGGTTGGACTATGTCTCAGGCGGAAGGCGTTCATTGACTTGCTACCTTTCGAATGAATTGAATATACACCGTACGAAACTGGAAAAGGCCGATGAATTGTATAAAAACCATGCCGGCGAATTACTGACACCCCCACGGCCTGAACAAATCGAGGAGTTTCCGAAGCTGATTCCACATGAATTTTCCTTGAAAGATGGTAAAATGGATATTGTGTTTTCTGGTCTTGGTTGGGTGACGGTCAATGAGCCAGGAGCGAAAATCGTTGCACATGTTCCAAAGGGCGTCAATGTGATCGTTCGCAAATCATTAATCTAAATATAGGGGTCGTCTAGTCTATGAAAAAGATATATGGGGTAATGGGAGATCCAATTGCACATTCGATGTCACCGGACATTCATAATGATGCATTTGAAAAAGAAAATATAGAAGCGGTTTATCATCATTTCCATGTGACGAAAGAAGGTTTGATCGATGCCGTTAAAGGCATGAAAGCCCTTGGTATAGAAGGGTTTAACATCACGATTCCTCATAAGACTTCGATCATCCCTTTCCTTGATGAAGTGGATGAACTGGCCCTTGCAATCGGTGCTGTAAATACGGTTGTTAACAAAAATGGTCGGTTTATAGGGTATAATACAGACGGAAAAGGATTTTTTAAATCTTTATGCGATGAAATATCAGGTGACATCAAGGCTAAAAAAACGTTAGTGATCGGAGCGGGCGGTGCTGCGCGTGCGATTTATTTTACCCTCGTAAAAGAAGGGGTAAAGCAAGTTGATATTGCAAACCGGACAAAGGAAAGAGCGGCCCAGCTTGTTTCTGATTGCCCATATGATAAAGTATCGAAGGCACTCTCGATTATCGAAGCGGAAGAAAGCTTATCACAATATGATTTAATCATCCAAACGACTTCTTCTGGAATGAGCCCGGAATTGGATCATTCACCGTTAAAGGTCGACCAGCTTAAAACCGGTGCAATTGTCAGTGATATCATCTATAACCCTCTGCAAACCAAACTGCTGCGTGAAGCGGGGGAAAAAGGGGCGGAAACGCAAAATGGTTTGGGGATGTTCATCAACCAGGCCGCGCTCGCATTTGAGATATGGACAGGCATTATGCCGGATACAGCAAGAATGACAGATATTGTCTTGAACAAACTAGGAGGTAACACATGTTAACAGGAAAACAGAAAAGATTTTTACGATCAAAGGCCCATCACCTCAATCCAATTTTTCAAGTTGGTAAAGGCGGCGTCAATGATAATCTCATCAAGCAAATTGGTGAGGCGCTTGAAGTACGTGAATTAATCAAGGTCAGCATCCTGCAAAACTGTGAAGAAGACCGCAATGATGTTGGACTTTCTTTATCAAAAGGTGCACGGGCGGAATTGGTTCAGATTATCGGCAACACAATTGTGCTGTATAAAGAATCAAAAGAAAACAAACAACTTAAATTACCTTAAGGGACCTATCTATGAAAAAAATTGGAATTCTTGGCGGTACATTCAATCCTCCGCATATCGGGCATTTAATTATAGCGAATGAAGTGCTGGATGCCCTTGAGCTAGATGAAATCAGGTTCATGCCGAATCACGTTCCTCCACATAAGGAAAAATCGGAGGAAGTAACCGATATGGACAGGCTGGCCATGTTGGAAAACGCGATAGCCGGAAACTCATCTTTTTATATTGAGGGTATTGAAATAGAAAGAAAAGGCACATCTTATACGTATGACACAATAAAATTGCTGAAAGAACTTGAGCCAACCAATGAGTTCTATTTCATAATTGGCGCAGATATGATTGAGTACTTACCAAATTGGCACCGTATCGACGAGCTGGTGCATATGGTCAATTTCGTCGGGGTGAAGCGCCCTGGATATAACGAAAAGACCGTATACCCAATCACGATGGTGAAAGTCCCCCAGATGTTCATTTCGTCTTCCATGATACGAAGGAAGTTAAGAACGGGGAAAACCGTGAAATATTTAATAGCAGATCCAGTGGTGAAGTATATTAAAGGGAATGGTTTATATGAATCGTGAGAAAGCATTAGCACTTGTCAAAGAACAAATCACAGAGCGCAGGTACATTCATACCTTGGGTGTGGTCGAGTCTGCGATTGAACTTGCAAAACGGTATGGTGCCGACGTCAAAAAAGCGGAACTGGCTGCCATTTTCCATGATTATGCAAAATTTCGTCCAAAAGAGGAAATGGAGCAAATAATAATCGCTGAAAAAATGGACCCGGCGTTACTTGAATACAATATGGAGCTGTGGCACGCTCCTGTCGGGGCTTATCTGGTGAAAAAGGAAGCTGGCATTCAGGACGCTGAAATCTTGGATGCGATTGCCTATCACACGTCTGGCAGGGTTGGCATGAGCCTATTGGATAAAGTCGTATACCTTGCTGACTATATTGAGCCGGGACGTTCTTTTCCCGGTGTCGACGAAGTCAGGCAGACAGCAAAGCAAAATTTGGATCATGCTGTCATACAGGCTTTAAGGAATACAGTTGTTTTTTTAATGAAAAGAAATCAGGCAATTTACCCTGATACATTTAAGACATATAATGATTTGATCATGAATTTGAAGGAGAAGATGTAATGACTGAACGTGAACTTCTTGTAATTGCAGCAAAAGCGGCGGATGATAAAAGAGCGGAGGATATCGTGGCATTGAACATGCAAGGTATTTCCCTTGTAGCGGATTACTTTTTGATCTGCCACGGTAATTCTGAAAAACAAGTACAAGCAATAGCTCGTGAAATGAAGAGCAAAGCTGATGAATCAGGAATCAATGTAAAACGTCTTGAAGGTTTTGACGAGGCGAAATGGGTGCTTGTGGATCTTGGCGATGTAGTGGCCCACATTTTCCATAAAGATGAAAGAAACTACTATAACCTCGAACGTTTATGGGGAGATGCACCTTTTGAAGATCTAGAGAGTGAACTGACTTCATGACCTACGAACGCTTTGCCTATGTATACGATGAATTGATGAAGGACGCACCTTATGAAAAATGGCTGATGATCCTTACGGCGAAGCTGGAACAGTATGGAATTGGCGGAAGGAAAGTCCTGGATTTAGCGTGTGGAACCGGGGAAATGACCGTTGAATTGGCGCAACACGGATTCGAAGTCACCGGTGTGGATTTATCTGATGAAATGCTTCTTGTTGCTAATGAAAAAGCGGTTAAGCTTGGATTATCGATCCCGCTTTTCCAGCAGAATATGGCAGAACTCGAGGGACTTGGCCAATTTGATTGTGTCACGATTTTTTGTGATTCGCTGAACTACCTTCGCGATGAGGAGGATATAATCAAGACGTTCAGCCGGGTTCATGAGCATTTGAAGGATGGCGGATTATTTTTATTTGATGTCCATTCCATTTATAAAATGGAAGAAATCTTTCGTGATAATACGTTTGCTGTCAATGGAGAAGAAGTATCCTATATATGGGACTGCTTCCCAGGTGAAGAACCTTACAGTGTGGAACATGATTTAAGTTTTTTCGTAAGGGACGATGAAAGCGGTCTGTATGACCGATTTGATGAGTTGCATTATCAACGGACCTATCCGGTTGAACAATATAAAAAGTGGCTGGAGCAAGCAGGTTTTACGGTTTCTGAAGTTTTGGCGGATCTTGAAGACGCACCGCTTGAAGCGGAAACCGAAAGAATCTTATTTGTAGCCAGTAAATGATAAAGAGGTCAAGAGCCCCGGTTCGTACATCTTACTGTACGAGCGGAGGTCTGACCTCTTCTTTTTTTATACTTTTAGAAGGAGTTAAAGATATTGAATGCGAATATTAATAAGGATGGCCGAACTGCTTTTCAACTTCGTGAAGATCCTCAGCAAACTTTTCATGTGTCGCTTGAAAAAGATGATGGAACATTTCCCCGGTTTCAGCTTCTAAAACCTTGATCCCCTCACCTGTTATTCCACCCTTTACACAAACCTTTTCCTGTAAGGTCGGCAATGTATAAACCCCTTTACCGAGCAGATCCCCTAAGCCAACCAGCATATTCTCAGTCAAAGTCGTAGCCGTTTCTTTATCTATCTTCGTCGTTTGGCAAGCCGCGTCAATAAAAGCTTGTGCTAAATAGCTGAAAAAGGCAGGACCGCAGCTGACGATATCGGAAGCTACCCGGGTGATATCATTTTCAATGATGACCGGTGCCGATATGGCAGAGGCCAAATCAAATAAAGCTGACACTTTCTCCTTACTGCAACTCTTGCTGAAACTCAGTAACGATACCCCTGAACCCACACGGTTCGTTATGCTCGGGATAAAACGGGCACAAGGGGCATTCACGGCGGATTCAAGCTGGGAGACTGAAAGAGGGCTTGTGATGGAAATAACCAGCTGATCCCTTTTTATATGATGTTTGATGCCCTGTAATAGGCTGTTAATTTGCAATGGCTTTACACATAGAAAGATAAAGTCCGCTTGTTGGACGATTTCGGCTGCGCTTTCCGCAACCTTGATACCAGGGTGTTTTTCTTTCAGCACCAATGCTTTGGAAAGCGTGCGATTTGTAATGATTAGATCTGCCGGATTCAATATTTTTGCCTCCAGCCATGCCTCGATTAAAATGGTACCCATATTTCCGGTTCCGATAACACCGATTTTCTTCAATTCCGATCAACTCCTCTCACTTAAAGCGATTGATTCTCCTAAAAACACTATGTATTTTTAATCTGTCCTATGACAATGTATCGTGCGAAATCCAACAAGGAGGTAAAGAAATGGAAGGGATTTTTAAAAGGAAATTGATGATGATAACCGTTGCTGTGGCTTTTGTGGCAGCGGGTATTTACTTTTTTTTGCAACAAGGGGGGGATCAGGCTGATACGGAAGATATATTTTCCATTCCTGCTAAAGAAGCTGAAATTAAACAAAGTGAAGATGAAACGCCTTCCGAACCTGAAATCATTAAAGTGGACGTTAAAGGAGCGGTCAAGTCCCCAGGCATATTCACTGCACAGGCAGGTGACCGGGTAATCGATTTGATTTCGGCTGCGGGCAGTTTTACGGACAAGGCTGATAAGGATAAAGTGAATTTTGCCCAAATCGTCGAAGACCAAATGGTCATTTATGTTCCGGAAATAGGTGAAGAAGACGAGGGGAAGTTGGAGAATATACAAGTCGGGTCGTCTGGTGATGCCGTCTCTGGGAGGACATCAGGAGGACTGGTGAACTTGAATACAGCTACACAGGAAGATTTGGAAACCTTGACGGGAATTGGACCATCAAAAGCGAATGCGATCCTGGAATACAGGGAAACGGTAGGCAAATTCAAGGAGGTCGATGATTTGAAGAAGGTAACGGGAATCGGCGATAAAACGTTTGAAAGGTTACGGGAATCCATTTCGGTGAAATGAATGATTGAATATGCTACACAAATGGACAGGAAGAGGGTAAAATTGAAGAAAATCATTCTAGTGGTAAGGGGATTGAACATGAACAGAATTAGTTGGGATCAATATTTCATGGCGCAGAGCCATTTATTAGCTTTAAGAAGCACATGTACACGCCTCACTGTAGGGGCGACCATCGTCAGGGACAACCGAATCATTGCGGGGGGATATAATGGGTCCATAGCGGGGGGGACGCATTGTATTGATGACGGCTGTTATGTAATTGATAATCATTGTGTCAGAACGATACATGCAGAAATGAATGCCCTTTTACAATGTGCGAAATTTGGGGTACCTACTGATGGGGCAGAAATATATGTGACGCATTTTCCGTGTCTTCAGTGCTGTAAATCACTCATCCAAGCTGGCATAAAGGCTGTTTATTATGCAGAGGATTACAAAAACCATCCATATGCCCAGGAATTATTCAAACAGGCTGGTGTCAAGACCGAGAAGGTTGAAGCAAAAGGGGCCATCGATGTTAATGGAAAACAAAAAAAGGACTTTGTATTCTCATTGCTGGCTCAACTTGAACGATCAGACCTGGGAAAAGAAGATTTATTGGAGTTGGAAAAGCAGGCCAATCAAATATTTGAAAATTAAATAGGACGGGGGGCAGGCATGGCTAGACATCTTATCTTACTAGCCGTTTCGGCTACATTTGGTGTTACGGCCCATTCTTTTTTTAATGTAAGGCTGCTGATCATTATCCTTATTTTTCTCTGTTTCCTTTATTTTTCGTTGGGGTTAAGCGTGAAGGCCCTTAGTTTTCATTTGGTGATCATGGGGATATTTATAGGGGCCGCCTCCTTCTCCGATCACCGAAACAAAACGGCCTATCATGGAACGGAAAGCCGATTTATCATCACATTTACCGACCAACCGAATATAGATGGAAATTCGTTAAAAGGATTCGTGCGCGGTGAGAAAGGTGAACGGCTAGTGCTTCGTTATAAAATCACAACCGAATTGGAACAGGAAAAGCTGAGTCGGTTTCTGCGAATCGGTTTATCATGTCCGGCTGGAGGGACATTGCAAATTCCCGACAAAAACAGGAATGAAAACAGTTTCGATTACCAGCGTTATCTTTTCCGCCAAGGCATCCATTGGATATTCAAAGCGGATTCCATTTCATTTGAAGAATGCAAAAAGGCTGGAAACTCGATTCCAGTTTCGATTCGTAATTTGCGCCTGAAGGGAATCACGTATATTAGGGAACACTTTCAGGAAGAATCGAGTGGTTTTGTCACAGCTCTCATATTCGGCGACCAGACATATATAGATGAAGGCGACCTTACTAATTACCAGCGGTTGGGTCTGGTTCATTTACTGGCGATTTCCGGTCTCCATGTCAGTTTTTTAACGGGGATGTTATTTTACTTCGGCATCAGGGTTGGGATTACACGGGAAAGAATGATGGTGGCCATCTTAATCTTCCTTCCGGTTTACATGTTACTTTCAGGTGCCAGTCCATCTGTGGTGAGATCCTGTTTAATGGCTATGCTTTTCTTTCTAATCCTGCTATTCAAGAAGCGGATCTCGGCGGGTGCCGCTATCGGATCGACCTATATGGCATTATTGTTTTTTCGGCCTAATATGATCTATGATATAGGTTTTCAGCTTTCATTCGCAGTCACTTTCTCCATTATCATGTCTTCAAGCATATTCTTACAATATCCTAAGAAAACAACGCAGCTATTCATCATCAGTTCCATCTGCCAATTGGCAGCCCTTCCGATTTTGCTTTTCCACTTTTTTGAAGTATCCTTTCTTGGCGTGTTTCTAAACGTATTGTATGTTCCGCTTTATTCCATCATATTGCTGCCACTTTCACTGATTTCCCTCCTTATTCATTTATTGCTGCCTCCCTTGGGGCAACCCCTCCTATCATTATTGAATTTCACATTCGTACTCTGCAATAAAGCCGCGGATGCAGCATCGGATTTGCCGCTGGCTTCCATTCCGTTTGGAAAACCACCTTTCATCATAATGGCATTACTTGTTATTTCCCTTTTAGGGTTATACCTGACATGGGATGTATCTTTTGAAAAAAGTAAAATCTGGTGCGGAATAATTATTGTCCTTTTGCTTTTTCAATATAATTTACAAAGGTTTTCTCCTTTTGGTGAAGTGCAGATCATCGACGTTGGACAAGGTGACTCCATTTTAATTATCCTGCCGTTCAATCGCGGCAATTATTTGATTGATACGGGTGGACAAATTACATTTCCAATCGACACGTGGGCAAAAAAGCGAAAGAAGTTCAATACCGCAGATGATATCATTATTCCATTATTGAAAAGTAAGGGAATCCACCAATTGGATAAACTCATTTTAACCCATCCGGATGCAGATCATATGGGAAGTGCAAATGAACTGATTGAAAATTTTAAAGTTGGGGAGATCATCATTGGAGGCTGGAGTGAAGAGCAATATAGGGATATGGATTTTGTATCCACGGCAAGAGATAAAAAAATGAAAATGACTGTCCTGAGAAGGGGGGACAATTGGGTGGCGGGCGGAGCGCCGTTTGCTGTGCTAAGTCCATTTGAGAAAGAAGAAAATAAGAATGATTCATCCATAGTTCTATTCACGGAGCTTGGGGGATTGTCATGGTTATTAACCGGTGATATGGGAGAAGAAGGGGAAAAGGAACTATTGAGCACATTTCCGCAGTTGCAGGCGGATATCTTGAAGGTTGGACACCATGGCAGTAAAACTTCTTCTTCCGCGGCCTTCCTTGAACAGCTGCAGCCGAAAGCGGCGCTAATTTCAGTTGGAAAAGATAATGGCTACGGTCACCCTCATGGAGACGTAATTGGGAATCTGGAGAGAAATGGCATAAAGGTGTTCAGGACGGACGAGGATGGTTCTATTATTTACAAGTATTACAAAAGCAGTGGAACCTTTCGGAAGACACTCCCATAGTATGTAGAAAATCAAAAAGAAAGAGACTGCAGCGGCAGCCTCCATCAGGAAAAATAAGTGCATGTAGTTAAAGAAATCAGGATCCGACAGCTTTAATGACGACAGCTATGGTGAACATGGCAGCGAAAAATACAAAAGAACCGATGAATCCTATAGCGGAATCAGCGACGTCATCTGTTTTTGACTGAACATTCTTTTCGAATTCGTTCATTATTTACCCCTCCTATTTCTGCTAATAGTATAAAACATTACCAAAAAAAAATCTACAGGCTTCATTCCTTCATTTCCTTTACTGACAAGAGTTGTCACAAATAGTTTGGGATTTTGAGGTCAAAATAAAAGTACAAACAAAGTAAGCGAAAAAGAAAAGCTCATTTTTTGTTCTACATGAATACTTTACCCGCTTTCAAGGGAGATAACCCGGGCCTTTCTTGAAAGTGTTCATATAGATCCGGAACTAGCCCTTTTTATGGGCTAGTTCCCTTTATAGCTTGTCAAATGGTCCATCCACCTATACCATTAGAGAAGAATACATAGTAAAGAGGCGGATTCTATTGGTATTAGACGTTTGGAAAAGTATAAAAAAAGGGCAATTCGCGCCAATATACTTGTTATATGGGACAGAAGCCTATCTAATTAATGAAACGAAGCAGCTATTGATCGAAAATGTCCTTCACGAAGATGAGATGGATTTTAACTTTGCTCAATTTGATTTAGAAGAGACGCCTGTTGAAACTGCGCTTGAAGATGTCGAAACCCTCCCGTTTATCGGGGAAAGGCGCCTTGTTTTCATGCAAAACCCATTTTTTTTGACAGCTGAAAAAACGAAGTCAAGAGTTGAGCATAATGTGAAAAGACTGGAAGCGTATTTGGCTGACCCGGTCCCTTATTCTATTGTCGTATTGACCGCACCTTATGAGAAACTGGATGAACGGAAAAAAATCACCAAGGAACTGAAGCGTAAAGCGGTTCTCGTTGAAGCGAAGAAGCTTGGTGATCATGAGTTAAAGGGGTGGGTGAAGGAGAGGGTCGAAGCTTCTTCAGTCCAAATAGATGAGCAGGCAACAGAGCTTTTACTTGAACTTGCAGGAACGAATCTGATGATGCTGACGAATGAGCTGGATAAAATGGTGCTTTATGCGGAAGCTGAGAAACACATTACGGTCGAGATAGTGGAAAAGCTGGTCGCTAAATCCCTTGAACAGAATATCTTCACGCTTGTTGATCATGTGTTACAGCGAAAGATGGAGAGTGCCATGACGATACTGCACGATCTTCTCAGGCAGAATGAAGAGCCCATCAAGATCTTGAGTGTCATTGCAGGTCAGGTCAGGCTCATGTACCAAGTGAAGGAGCTTTCCCGTCAGGGCTATAGCCAGCAAAAAATTGCGGGTCAACTGAAGGTGCACCCATACAGGGTAAAGCTGGCACTTGAAAAGACGGGGAAATTCCAGGAACGCGAGCTGTTGAGCATCATGAACGACTTAGCGGAAGCGGATTATAAAATGAAGACCGGCCAAGCAGATAAGGCAATCACGCTTGAGCTGCTGCTTTTGAAAATTAGATGATAAAAAAGGTGACAGATATCCTGTCACCTTTTTTATGCAAAAAACGGCACAAAAAAAACGATCCGATTGGATCGTTTATTTTTTGTCATTATGCGTTAAGAGCGTTAAGTCTTTTCGCTAAACGAGATTTTTTACGGGCTGCCGCATTTTTATGGATTAATCCTTTAGATGCAGCTTTGTCTAATTTCACAGCAGCTGTTAAAAGAGCTTCTTTAGCAGCTTCAACGTTTTCACCAGCTAATGCAACTTCAGCGTTTTTCACTGTAGTACGCATAGTTGATCTAACAGTAATGTTATGAACGCGTTTTTTGTCGTTAATTTTTACACGTTTAATAGCAGATTTAATGTTTGGCATTCCGTTCACCTCCTACAAAGAAATCGAGATTATATGAACTCGACTTTTCAAATCCATATCAAATAGCACAAGTGATATTCTATCAGAATGCTCATAAATATGCAATACTTCAGATTGAGAATCGAAAAGGAATTATAATTTCGGGAATAAATTCATCTCGTCATCACTCATTGTACCAAAAAAATGAATAATAAAAAAGCAAAAATGACAGAATGTTTAAGAGAGACTATTGAAAATACTAGATTAGATACAATTCAAACATCAGGAGGCCGTTATGGAAAATAATTTGGACCTTAGTGAATACGGAATTCGTACAGATTTGGCGATAGAAGCAAAGGAAATTGCCCTTGAACATAAAGGTGTTGTAGAGGAAGTTGATGTATCCCGTATCGAAGGGGTCATTATTAAGGAAAAAGAAGTGGATGATCTGAAGGTATCCTTGGTCGAGGTCACGGCTGAGGGTGAAAAAGAAATCGGTAAGAAACAGGGCAGTTATTTGACCATCGAAGTGCAGGGCATCCGCCAGCAGGATACGGAAACGCAGCAACGGGTGGAAAAGGTGTTCGCCAACGAACTGGCTTACTTCTTGAAACGGAATAAAATCACTAAAGAAAGCAGTTGTTTGGTTGTCGGTCTTGGTAATTGGAATGTTACTCCCGATGCTCTGGGACCAGCAGTCGTTGAGAACCTTGTAGTCACAAGACATTTGTTTGAATTGCAGCCGGAGTCCGTCAAGGAAGGCTATCGGCCGGTCAGTGCGATTTCCCCAGGGGTGATGGGGATTACGGGAATCGAGACGAGTGACATCATTAAAGGAGTCATCGAAAAAAGTAATCCTGATTTCCTGATCGTCGTTGACGCATTGGCTGCCCGCTCGATCGAACGGGTAAATTCCACGATTCAAATTACGGATACAGGCATCCATCCAGGGTCTGGTGTTGGAAATAAACGAAAAGAATTGAGCCAGGATACACTGGGAGTTCCTGTTATAGCAATTGGAATACCTACCGTCGTGGATGCCGTATCAATTACAAGCGATACGATAGATTATATTTTGAAGCACTTTGGCAAGGAACTGAATGAAGGGGACAGACCATCACGATCGTTGGCACCTGCTGGATTCAGTTTTGGGAAGCGCACGAAGCTGACCGAAGAGGATATGCCAGGTGAAAAGGAGCGCCAAACCTTCTTGGGAATGATAGGTGTCCTCCCTGATGAAGAGAAACGGAAATTGATTTATGAGGTGCTGTCACCGCTTGGTCAAAATTTAATGGTTACACCGAAAGAAGTCGATGTTTTCATTGAGGATATGGCCAATTTGATAGCCAATGGTTTAAATGCAGCCTTGCATCATTCCATAAATCAGGATAATACCGGCTACTACACCCGTTAAATCACTTTCAGTGCCCAAAAATGGTGTTCTACCCTTTCTAGCAAAGTCATAGGTATTAATAGACAAGCTATAGAGAGGGTGGAAAGATGAAAAGAAGAAATTCCCCAGGAATCATAACAGCCGTTCACGGATCAACAATAATAAAAACTTTTCTAGGTATTCTCGCCTTGCTTCTTTTTGTTTTTTCAGTCAGTGGGGTCATGACCTCCCTAAGACCGGAGTATCGGATATCTTCTAATTCCGTACATACTGTAGCCAACCAATTCTCGGGAAAAATGCTGTTCTCGATGCTGGCCAATGAAAACCATTATCTTTTTAATGCCCTGCCGGAAGGTAAGCAGGAATCAGTGATCACGAATCAATTGATAAAAGTCTCGACAAACATTTCACTCGAGGACCCGCGAAGTTTACTTGGCAGGGAACTACCTGGCTTTTCGATTTTTGATAATGAGATCCTTGTTGCTGGGGAAGGCACGAATTATACGAATATGCCATATGAATCCTCGCCGCCAGTAGACGTCCTGAATGAAGAAAGGGATGCATCCCTGCAAAACCTCGATGAGATTGAAGAACCGGAAAAAGGAGCGGCCAATCAGCCGAAACAAACGACCAATGGACGGAAAGTGGTCGAGATTTACCATAGCCATAATCGGGAGTCATATCTTCCATATTTAAAAGGAGTGACCAATCCGGACCTGGCCTACCATTCTAAAATCAATATTACGAAACTCGGTGAACGGATGGTTGAAGATTTGGCTGATAAGGGGATTGGCTCCTCGCTCGATAAAACGGATATCATGGGAAACCTGAATAATAAAGGCTTGAATTTTACCAAATCCTATCAAGAATCCCGAAGGTCTGTTCAGACGGCATTGGCCAATAATAAAGATTTAGAATATCTGATCGATATTCACCGCGATTCAAAGCGGAAAAAAGATACGACAATTACGATCAAAGGTAACGAGTATGCCAAAATCGCCTTCGTGATCGGGGGTAATAACCCGAACTTTGAAAAAAATGCGGCGCTTGCCAATAAGCTTCATAAAGCATTGGAGAAAAAATACCCAGGTATTTCACGAGGGGTTATGAAACAGGGCGGATCTAGCCATAATGGTATATATAATCAAGATTTATCAGGCAATGCCATGCTTATTGAAGTTGGCGGTGTTGATAATACGTTCGAGGAAATGTACTTGACCGTTGATGCCTTTACCGATGTTTTCAGTGAATTTTACTGGGATGCCAAAGCAGTGGATAACCCAACCGGGGATTCGGAAGCGAAGTAATTTGAAAGGAGTTCTCTTATCATGGTTCGATTTTGGTTGAAATGTACAGGGATCGTGCTCGTATTATTCTTAGGTGTTCTGATTGGGATGCAGCAAGCGAACGACGGGATGAAAAAAATGAAGGGGTATGAAGATCCCTCTTTGAATAGTGCATTCATTATTAACCAATCGGACCAAGGGGAGCTGGAAGCGGATATCCTTGGCGAAAAAGTAACAAGTCATGATTTGGAGACGAAAAAAGAAAAACTTGAAGAAATGAAAGCCTTCAACTTTTTTTCATCGATCGGCAAAACGCTTGGAGAGTCCATATCAGGTGCCTTTCAAGCTCTGATTGATATGATCTAGGTATGAATAAGTTGAGTGTGCCCTGCCAAAAGGTTGCATCCGAATCCGGAATGCAGCCTTTTTTTATCCTTTGCCCTGCAATGATGCTTCTTTTGTAACTATTCTGTTGAATCTTGCATTTTCTATTGATATAATAAAAAATAGTGTATTGTGTCGACTAGTGGGAGTGAACGTCATGAATAGAGAAGAAAAATTAAAAAGACAATCAAAAATTCGTAACTTTTCCATCATCGCTCATATTGATCATGGTAAATCTACATTGGCGGATCGTATCATTGAAAAAACGAACGCCATGACTCAGCGTGAAATGAAGAGTCAGCTGTTGGATTCCATGGATTTAGAGCGTGAGCGCGGAATTACGATTAAATTGAATGCGATTCAATTGAAATATAACGCGAAAGATGGAGAAGAATATATCTTCCATCTTATTGATACACCGGGACATGTCGATTTTACGTATGAAGTGTCACGAAGCCTTGCAGCGTGTGAAGGCGCTGTCCTTGTTGTCGATGCGGCACAGGGTATTGAGGCCCAAACGCTTGCAAACGTGTATTTAGCATTGGACAACAACCTTGAAATCATTCCGGTCATCAATAAAATTGATTTGCCGAGTGCAGATCCGGAACGGGTGCGCGGAGAAATCGAGGATGTGATCGGATTGGATGCTTCCGATGCAGTCTTGGCTTCGGCTAAAGCCGGAATCGGAATCGAGGAGATTTTGGAACAGGTCGTTGAATTGGTTCCAGCTCCACAAGGTGATCCAGATGCTCCTTTCAAGGCGCTTATTTTCGATTCACTGTTTGATGCGTACCGCGGTGTTGTTGCCTATATCCGTGTTGTCGAAGGTTCTGTTAAAGTGGGAGACAAAATCAAAATGATGTCCACTGGCAAGGAATTCGATGTTACCGAATTGGGTGTCTTCAACCCTAAGACCCAGCTGTTGGATGAACTGAACGTCGGTGATGTAGGTTTCCTTACGGCATCCATTAAAAACGTTGGTGATACGACTGTTGGTGATACGATTACAAGTGCCGTGAATAGTGCGACAGAACCATTGCCGGGTTACAGGAAGATGAATCCGATGGTATATTGCGGTTTATACCCAATTGACGCATCGAAATTCAATGATTTACGGGATGCATTGGAGAAATTGGAATTGAACGATTCAGCGCTTCAGTTCGAAGCGGAATCATCGCAAGCATTGGGCTTCGGTTTCCGTTGCGGATTCCTTGGACTCCTTCATATGGAAATTATCCAGGAACGGATTGAACGTGAATTCAAAATCGATCTGATCACCACTGCACCGAGTGTTATTTATGATGTGGTCCAAACAGACGGAACGGTCCTGAAAGTGGATAACCCGTCTAATATGCCTGATGCTCAAAAGATCGAACGGGTCGAGGAGCCATATGTAAAAGCAACGATGATGGCACCGACGGAGTTTGTTGGGACGATCATGGAAATCTGTCAAAACAAACGCGGTAACTTCATTGATATGGAATATATCGATGAGACTCGTGTGAGCATTCATTACGAAATTCCATTATCTGAAATCGTGTATGATTTCTTCGATCAATTGAAATCCAATACAAGAGGCTATGCTTCATTCGATTATGAGCTGATCGGCTACAAACCGTCCAAGCTTGTGAAGATGGATATCTTATTGAATTCTGAAACTGTCGATGCTTTAAGTTTCATCGTTCATAAGGACTTTGCTTATGAACGCGGTAAAGTCATTGTTGAAAAATTGAAGAAGCTGATTCCAAGACAACAATTTGAAGTGCCGATCCAAGCGGCAATCGGGCAAAAAATCATAGCCCGTTCTTCGATTAGTGCAATGCGCAAAAACGTATTGGCTAAATGTTACGGCGGCGATATTTCCCGTAAACGTAAGCTGCTCGAAAAACAGAAAGAGGGTAAAAAGCGGATGAAACAAGTAGGTTCCGTTGAAGTTCCGCAAGAAGCTTTCATGGCTGTTTTGAAAATGGATGATACGACACCCAAAAAATAAATAAAATAAACGATAGTTAGAAAAAGAGGGTAGAGGAGATCTAGCCTCTTTTTCTATCGACTCATTCGATTAAAAGGTTGTGAACACAATGATCAAAAGCGCCTACCTCCATATACCATTTTGTGAACATATTTGTCATTATTGTGATTTCAATAAAGTATTTTTGCAGGGGCAGCCGGTCGACGAATATTTACAGATGATGAAAAGGGAAATGGTGATGCAGCTTTCCAAATACCCGACTGCAGGTTTGGATACGGTTTTCGTCGGTGGAGGGACACCGACCTCTCTAGATGAAAAGCAGCTTGCATTCTTATGTGAAGCAATCAATGAAACCCTTCCCTTTGATGCTAAAAAGGCTGAATATACATTCGAAGCCAATCCAGGGGATCTTTCGAGGGAAAAACTCGAGATACTTTATGATTCAGGGGTCAATAGACTTAGCTTTGGTGTGCAAAGCTTCAATGATGAATTATTAAAACGAATTGGCCGGACTCACCGGGCTCTAGAAGTATATGAAACGATTCATTTGGCTCAAGAGGTTGGCTTTACGAATATAAGCATCGACTTGATTTATGGATTGCCGGGCCAAACGATGGAAGATTTCAAGGATACGCTGGATAAAGCGATTGCCCTTCAATTGCCGCACTATTCCAGCTACTCATTGATCGTTGAGCCGAAGACGGTTTTTTATAATCAGATGCGAAGGGGTAAATTAAACCTGCCGCCGCAGGAGCTCGAGGCTTCGATGTATGAGAGGCTGATGGAAGAGATGGAGAAGCATGGTCTGCATCAATATGAAATCAGTAATTTTGCCCGAGCAGGGTTTGAAAGCAGGCACAACCTGACATATTGGGATAATGCGGAGTATTATGGGATTGGTGCAGGTGCACATGGCTATACTGGGGGTAAAAGGGTGGCCAATCATGGGCCTGTTAAGAAATATATCATGCCATTGCTGGCGAACGAGCTGCCTGTGTTGGAAGAACACCCTGTACCGCTTCATGAACGGATGGAAGAGGAGATGTTTTTGGGGCTCCGGAAAACGGAAGGAGTTTCATTGGAAATCTTTAAGAATAAATTTTTTGTTGAAATGACGGAGATTTTCAGGAAACCGCTCGAAGAAGGGTCGGTAAAGGGTCTGCTAAAGGTGGAAGACGGGTTTGTGCGCTTGACTGAGCGGGGCAAACTGCTGGGAAATGAAGTGTTCCAATCATTTTTAGGCGTTATTGATTCCGACTGAAGGAAATCTATGTTATTTTAACGATGAATTAGCGGTTTTCATTGTTGACATCATAAGCTTCATTTGATAATTTATTAGTATATTAGCACTCGATGAGACAGAGTGCTAACAGAGGTGATCATACATGCTAACTGATCGTCAATTATTGATTCTACAAGTGATAATCGAGGATTTCATCCATTCTGCCCAGCCAGTCGGGTCACGAAGCTTGTCGAAGAAAGATGAAATTACGTTCAGCTCTGCCACAATTCGCAACGAAATGTCTGATCTTGAAGAAATGGGATTTTTAGAAAAAACCCATACTTCTTCCGGTAGGGTCCCTTCTGAAAAAGGGTATAGATATTATGTGGATCATTTACTTTCTCCTCAAGCTCCGAAAAAGAATGAAATGAAGATATTAAAATCCGTTTTTGTAGAACGAATTTATGAATTGGAAAAAATCGTTCAGAAGTCAGCGAAAATCCTTTCGGAACTGACGAATTATACGGCGATTGTACTCGGGCCAAAAGTGAATGAGCATAAGCTGAAAAAAATCCAGATCATTCCTTTAAGTCCTGAAACGGCAATAGCCATCATTATTACGGATACAGGTCATGTGGAAAATCGAATGATTTCCTTACCGCCTTCTTTTGATATAAACGAAATTGAAAAGATGGTGAACATATTGAATTCCCGCTTGGTCGATGTTCCGCTAGTTGATCTAAAGGATAAGATCTATAAGGAAGTTGCAGTTCTATTGAGCCGCCACATTCATAACTATGGATCGATGGTCTCGATCCTTGCGGAGACCCTGACGGACACAAAGCCCGAAAAAATATTTTTCGGCGGGAAAACGAATATGCTGAGGCAGCCGGAGTTCCATGATATTGCTAAAGTAAGCACGCTTTTATCGATGATTGAGCAGGAACAGGGATTTTATGAACTCATTACTCAAAATCCATCGGGCATCCACGTCAAGATCGGCCGTGAAAATCAAAACACAGTGCTCGATGACTGCAGTTTGATTACGGCAACCTACTCAATCGGGCAGGAGCAAGTTGGCACATTGGCCATATTGGGTCCAACGAGAATGGAATATTCGAGAGTGATCAGTTTGCTTTCGTTTTTCTCGAAAGATTTAACGGCCCTGATGACAAAACTGTATCAAAAATAGTAGCAAAGGTAATATTGTTAAGGTGGCGGAGGAGTATATTCCGCGGCCTCGCATATTACTTTAGCATAAATTGTATAACCCTTTTAGGGAGGTGAGATTGTGACAGAAAATAAAAACGAAGAACAAACATTGGAAAATGAAACAATCGAGGAAAGCGCTGCAGAAGCAGTTTTCGCTGAAGAAGAAATTCCAGCGGAAGAAAACCATGGCCAGGTTGAAAAGGATGAACTTCAATTGGCTCATGAAAAGATTGCCGAACTTGAGGCGAAAATCGAAGAAATGGATAACCGTTATCTTCGTCTGCAGGCCGATTTTGATAATTCAAGACGCCGTGCCAAGCTTGATATGGAGGCGGCTCAAAAATATAGAGTTCAAAGTATTGCTAGTGATTTGGTGGAGGCTCTTGATAATTTTGAAAGAGCTACAAAAATCGAAGCGGATAATGAACAGACAAAATCCTTGCTATCTGGCATGGAAATGGTCTATAAAGCGATTACTGATGCATTGACTAAAGAAGGCATCGAACCGATCAGTTCGGTTGGCGAAGAGTTCGATCCGCGTTTGCATCAAGCGGTCATGCAAGTTCAAGATGAAAACTTCGGTTCGAACATCGTCGTCGAGGAATTCCAAAAAGGATACATCCTTAAAGACCGTGTGATTCGACCTGCAATGGTAAAAGTGAACGAATAGGATTTTTACATATAAATAATTGGGAGGTAGTGAAACTATGAGCAAGATTATTGGTATTGACTTAGGTACAACAAACTCTTGTGTATCTGTACTTGAAGGCGGGGAACCAAAAGTAATCCCGAATCCAGAAGGAAACCGTACAACTCCATCCGTAGTGGCATTCAAAAATGGAGAAAGGCAAGTAGGGGAAGTGGCGAAACGCCAAGCGATTACAAACCCTAACACGATCATTTCCATTAAACGCCATATGGGTACCAACCATAAAGAAGTAATTGAAGGAAAAGAATACTCACCTCAAGAAGTTTCTGCAATCATCCTTCAATACTTGAAATCATACGCTGAAGAGTATCTTGGCGAAAAAGTTACTAAAGCGGTTATCACTGTACCTGCTTACTTCAATGATGCAGAACGTCAAGCAACTAAGGATGCTGGTCAAATTGCCGGCCTTGAAGTGGAACGTATCATCAACGAACCGACAGCTGCAGCACTTGCATACGGTTTGGATAAAACGGAAGAAGATCAAACGATCCTTGTATTCGACCTTGGCGGCGGTACATTTGACGTTTCGATCATGGAACTTGGAGACGGCGTTTTCGAAGTTAAGTCCACAGCTGGTGACAACCGTCTAGGCGGGGATGATTTCGACCAAGTCATCATCGATTACCTAGTTGAAGCATTCAAGAAAGAAAACGGAATCGACCTTTCAAAAGATAAAATGGCGGTTCAACGTTTGAAAGATGCAGCTGAAAAAGCGAAAAAAGATCTTTCCGGCGTAACTTCAACCCAAATTTCTTTACCGTTCATCACTGCAGGAGAAGCTGGCCCGCTTCACTTGGATGTAACGATGACTAGAGCTAAATTCGATGAGCTTTCTACAGGACTTGTGGAACGTACTATGGGACCAACTCGTCAAGCATTGAAAGATGCTGGTCTTTCAGCATCTGAAATCGACAAAGTAATCCTTGTTGGTGGATCTACACGTATTCCTGCGGTTGTTGAAGCGATCAAAAAGGAAATCGGTCAAGAACCAAGCAAAGGTGTAAACCCTGATGAAGTAGTGGCTATGGGTGCTGCAATTCAAGGTGGCGTATTAACAGGGGATGTTAAAGACGTTGTCCTTCTTGATGTAACACCACTTTCACTTGGAATTGAAACGATGGGCGGAGTATTCACGAAACTGATTGACCGTAATACTACGATTCCGACAAGTAAATCACAAGTATTCTCGACAGCGGCTGATAATCAAACGGCAGTTGATATCCATGTCCTTCAAGGTGAGCGTCCAATGTCAGCGGATAACAAAACTCTTGGTCGTTTCCAATTGAGTGACATTCCACCGGCACCGCGTGGAGTTCCACAAGTTGAAGTGACATTCGATATCGATAAAAACGGTATCGTGAACGTTCGTGCGAAAGATCTTGGCACGAACAAAGAACAAGCGATCACCATCAAATCATCTTCAGGACTTTCTGATGAAGAGATCGAACGCATGGTACGTGAAGCGGAAGAAAATGCCGATAGCGATAAACAACGTAAAGAAGAAGTCGAACTTCGTAACGAAGCTGATCAATTAGTTTTCCAAACGGAAAAAACGCTTAAAGATCTAGAAGGTAAAGTGGATGAAGCGGAAGTAACAAAAGCGAATGAAGCGAAGGATGAACTGAAAGCTGCAATCGAGAAAAATGAGCTCGAAGAAATCCGCGTGAAAAAAGATGCGCTTAACGAAATCGTTCAAGCTCTGACAATGAAGCTTTATGAAGAAGCGGCAAAAGCTCAGCAAGCTGGCGAAGCCGGTGCTGGCGAGTCTGCTAAAGACGATAATGTAGTCGATGCTGAATACACGGAAGTTAACGAAGAAGAGAAAAAATAAAAAGTGGCCCAATCGGGACACTGATATATTGGGCAGTGTTTCTGCCTGCCATTGTAAAAAAGTCAAAGTCAGGTTATCTTGACTTTGGCTTTTTTACAGTGAATGGAATCATTGTCGGGAAGTGCTACAATCACTGGTGGGGAATCGTTGGATTTTAGAGGGAAATGTATGCAAATTGGCGCTGGCAATACCATTTGCAAAAATGTGTTAAAGCCGTTTGTACTTTTCTAGTTGATTATTATCTTCGTTCAGTGATAATATTACCTTTATGTGAATCGAATCGGGAGTGGATTTTAGATATGAGTAAACGCGATTATTATGAGGTGTTAGGCCTTTCGAAGAGTGCTTCGAAGGATGAAATCAAAAAAGCGTATCGAAAGCTCTCCAAACAATATCACCCTGATATTAATAAAGCGGACGATGCTGCGGATAAATTCAAGGAAATCAAGGAAGCTTACGAAGTATTGAGTGACGAACAGAAAAAGGCCCATTATGACCAATTCGGACACACAGATCCAAATCAAGGCTTTGGCGGTCAGGACTTTGGCGGTTTCGGCGGTTTTGAAGATATTTTCAGTAGCTTTTTTGGCGGCGGCGGACGCAGGAGAGATCCTAATGCACCGCGTCAAGGGGCGGATTTACAGTATACGATGACGCTTTCTTTTGAAGAGGCTGCATTCGGAAAAGATACTGAGATCGAAATTCCGCGTGAAGAGGATTGTGATACTTGTAAAGGATCTGGTGCCAAACCAGGTACAAAAGTGGAAAACTGTTCACATTGCCATGGAACCGGTCAATTGAATGTTGAACAAAACACAGCGTTCGGAAGGATTGTGAACCGGAGAGCATGTCACCATTGTCAAGGAACAGGAAAAATCATTCCTAATAAATGTTCAACATGCGGCGGTGACGGAAAAGTCCAAAAACGTAAAAAGATCCAAGTCAAGGTGCCAGCAGGAATTGATGATGGCCAGCAGTTGCGTGTAACCGGCCAAGGAGAGCCAGGAATCAATGGCGGTCCGGCAGGAGACCTGTATGTAGTCTTCCATGTACGCAGCCATGAATTCTTTGAGCGGGATGGCGATGATATTTATTGTGAAATGCCGGTTACTTTTACCCAGGCAGCATTAGGCGATGAAATAGAAGTTCCGACGCTTCATGGAAAAGTGAAGCTGAAGATTCCTGCAGGTACACAAACAAGCACTCGTTTCCGTTTAAAAGGCAAAGGAGTTCCGAATGTCAGAGGATATGGCCAAGGAGATCAGCATGTGGTCGTATTAGTGGTCACGCCTAAGAAATTAACGGAAAAACAAAAGGACCTGCTTCGTGAGTTCAGTGATATCAGCGGACAAGGTGTAGATGAACAAGATGATGGCTTTTTCTCAAAAGTAAAGCGTGCTTTTAAAGATAGGTGAATAAAAGTAAAAGAACAAATTGGGAGTTGGTAGATTATGAAGTGGTCTGAATTTGCAATCCAAACAACGAATGAAGCGGTTGAACCTGTTTCGAATATTCTTCATGAGGCAGGTGCGAGCGGTGTTGTCATTGAGGATCCTCTAGAATTAGTCAAGGAACGAGAAAATGTTTTTGGCGAAATCTACCACTTAAACCCAGATGATTATCCGGATGAAGGTGTAGTCATTAAGGCTTATCTGCCTGTTAACAGCTTCCTTGGCGATACTATTGATGCTATTAAGGAATCAATCAATAATCTCCTTCTTTTTGATATAGACCTTGGGAAAAATGTTGTTTCAATTAGTGAAGTGAATGAAGAAGAGTGGGCGACGGCTTGGAAAAAATATTATAACCCCGTCAAGATATCCGAACGTTTTACCATCGTGCCAACATGGGAAGACTACACTCCAGTAAGCAGTGACGAATTGATCATTGAACTTGATCCAGGCATGGCCTTCGGAACGGGTACACACCCGACGACGGTCATGTGCATCCAAGCGCTGGAGCGTACAGTACAGCCTGGGGATTTAGTCGTTGATGTAGGAACTGGTTCCGGGGTTCTGAGCATTGCAGCTGCATTATTGGATGCAAAACGAATCCAGTCTCTTGATTTGGATGAAGTGGCAGTACAGTCAGCCAAGCAAAATGTGGAACTAAATAACGTCCAGGATAAAGTGTCCGTCTCACAAGGCAATTTACTGGATGGCGTGAATGAACAAGCGGATATCGTCGTGGCTAATATTCTTGCCGAAGTGATCATGCGTTTTACGGATGATGTAGCGAAAGTGGTTAAACCTGGCGGATATTTCATCGCTTCGGGAATCATTCAAACTAAGAAACAAGATGTGAAGGAAGCGATTATAGCATCTGGATTCACCATTGAGGAAACGATCTTGATGGAAGATTGGGTGGCAATAATCGCGAAAAGAAATGATTAATTGAAAAAGTTACTCTGATTATCGGGTTTTTTGATAGTCAGAGTACCTTTTTTTAGCTTGAATCTTTGCACGGCTTGCATTCTGGATTCCTGACTGTTAGCCTGTGAGTTTTTTAGACTAGACGAAGTAGGTGGCAGTGTGCAGCGGTATTTTCTTAACGAAGTAGACATCAATGGAAACACGGTGAAGATATCAGGCGATGATTTTCACCATATCGCCAGGGTGATGAGAATGGGACCAGGGGAACGGATCATCACGGTGAAAGGTAATGGCATGACAGCTATCGCGGAAATTTCGGAAATTACTGATGATGCTGTTATAGGGACAGTTACCGAATGGAAGAATGAAGAAAAGGAACTTCCTGTAAGGGTTGTGATAGCGAGCGGTCTGCCTAAAGGGGATAAGTTGGAATATATCGTTCAAAAGGGTACTGAACTGGGTGCCGTTGAATTTATCCCTTTTATTGCTGCTCGTTCGGTGGTAAAATGGGACCACAAAAAGGTAGGTAAGAAATTGGAGAGACTCCAGAAGATTTCAAAAGAGGCGGCTGAGCAATCCCACCGCACGGTTATTCCTGCCATCAAGGAACCGATGACGGCAGATCAGCTAGCTGGGTATGCAACTGGTTTCGATCATAAATTAATCGCTTTTGAAGAAGAGGCAAAACGGGGGGAAACTTCTGTACTCGCTTCGGTCTTGAAAGATATTACCGCTGGGCAATCCATCCTATTCGTATTTGGGCCTGAAGGTGGTTTAGCAGATAAGGAAATTGAAAAACTGACTGATGCCGGTTTTATGGCTTGCGGTCTTGGACCAAGAATATTAAGAACTGAAACAGCACCTTTATATGCACTTTCCGCTGTTTCTTATCATGTAGAACTTTTGAGGTGATGAAAAATGGCAACGGTCGCTTTCCATACATTAGGCTGTAAAGTGAATCATTATGAAACAGAGGCTATATGGCAATTATTCAAAACTGGGGGATATGATCGTGTTGAGTTTGAAAATGCATCAGATGTATATGTCATCAACACATGCACGGTGACAAACACTGGCGATAAGAAAAGCCGTCAGGTCATCCGTCGTGCCATCCGTAAGAACCCGAATGCCGTCATAGCGGTAACGGGATGTTACGCACAGACATCGCCGGCAGAAATCATGGCCATACCAGGTGTGGATATTGTTGTAGGAACACAAGACAGGGTTAAACTCCTTGATTACATTGAGCAATTCAAGGTGGAACGTGAACCAATCAATGCCGTAGGAAATATCATGAAAAACCGTGTATACGAAGAGTTGGATGTACCTGCTTTTACAGACCGTACACGCGCTTCACTTAAGATTCAGGAAGGTTGCAATAATTTCTGCACTTTCTGCATCATCCCTTGGGCTCGTGGCTTGATGCGTTCTCGGGATCCAAAAGAAGTCATTCACCAAGCTGAACAGCTTGTCGAGGCAGGCTATAAAGAGCTAGTCCTCACCGGAATTCATACAGGCGGCTACGGAGACGATTTAAAAGACTATAATTTGGCGATGCTGCTGCGGGACTTGGAAAAAGTCGATGGGCTGAAGCGCATCCGTATTTCATCCATTGAAGCCAGCCAAATTACAGATGAAATCATTGAAGTGCTGGCGAATTCGAAAAAAGTGGTACGTCATTTGCATATACCAATCCAATCGGGTTCCGATACAGTTCTAAAACGGATGAGACGTAAATATACGATGGATTTCTTCGGTGATCGAATCGAAAAGTTGAAAATTGCACTTCCGGGTCTTGCTGTTACCTCTGATGTCATCGTAGGTTTCCCGGGTGAAACCGAAGAAGAATTCATGGAGACATATAACTTTATAGAAAAATATAAATTCTCCGAACTTCATGTTTTCCCTTATTCAAAACGGACAGGGACTCCGGCTGCCCGTATGGAAGATCAAGTGGATGAAGATATCAAAAATGAACGCGTCCACCGCCTTATCGCGTTGTCCGATCAGCTGGCAAAAGAGTATGCCTCCCGATTCGAGGGGGAAGTTCTGGAAGTCATTCCTGAGACGAAGTTGGAAAATGGCCTTTATGAGGGCTACTCCGATAATTACATGAAAGTCGTCTTCCCGGCTTCGGAAGAAATGGTCGGTGAAATCGTCAAAGTGAAGATTACAAAGTCTGGCTATCCATTTAGTGAAGGTCAGTTCGTGACGGTAGTGAAGGATTTTCCGTTGCAACAAGCATCCAATATCTAAGACAGCGGTTAATCGCTGTCTTTTTTTTATCCTCTTTTTGATGTGTTTTCTTGGCACTTTCGGGTAAAGACTATATATATCGTCAAAGTGGAAAAACTATGGTATCATGAGAGGTACGTACAACTAGGTATAGATTGTTTTTGAGGAGGATTTATTAATGTCACAAAATGTAGCAGGTTTAATTGACCACACGTTATTAAAAGCAGATGCAACCAAAGAGCAAATAAAGGTATTATGCGAAGAAGCGAGAGAGTATAACTTTGCTTCCGTATGCGTAAACCCGACTTGGGTGAAATATGCAAGCGAACTTTTGGAAGGTTCAGAAGTGAAAGTTTGTACGGTCATCGGCTTCCCACTAGGTGCAACCACACCGGAAACCAAAGCTTTTGAAACGAAAGACGCCATCTCCAATGGCGCTCACGAAGTCGATATGGTGATCAATATCGGCGCATTGAAGGACAAGGATGATGAGCTGGTAGAGCGGGATATCCGTGCTGTTGTAGCGGCATCCACTGGTAAGGCTCTTTCAAAGGTGATCATTGAAACTTCTTTATTGACTGATGAAGAAAAAGTCCGTGCATGTGAATTGGCTGTAAAAGCAGGAACGGATTATGTGAAAACATCAACTGGTTTTTCGACCGGCGGAGCGACTGTTGAAGATATCACGCTTATGAGAAAAACGGTTGGCCCGGATATCGGTGTCAAAGCTTCAGGCGGAGTCCGCAACACGAGCGATGCCCAGAAAGTGATTGAAGCTGGTGCAACAAGAATTGGAGCGAGTGCAGGTGTCTCCATCGTAAAGGGCTTAACGGCTGATTCCGATTATTGATTTTAAAAAGGGACCGTATATAATAAGTCCCTGAAATAAAAAAGGCGGAGAAAAATATTTTATTTTTCTCCGCCTTTTTTTTATTACTTCCATAAAAAAATCGGATTGAAAAAAGAGAACCCGTATCATTTTTGGAACCCATAAATTCAGGAAAAAAGCTTATTGTGGATTTAATAAATATTAGGGGGTATCAAACAGGGATTAAACTTGCTTATATAAATGCATAAACAGGGGGAGGGAAATGAAAAAAGGTTTTTTTTATCATTAACACTACTTTAGATGAGTGGTGAAATTTTGCAGCTGCATATGATGTCCAATCTTCACACGAAGCTGCCCTAAAAGAAAGTCACTAATGACTTTTGGACAGCTCCTTATTTTTTTAAGTGTGGCCGATGCACCAAGAGAATGAGGTTGGAGAATTGCCTTGCTAATGGCAAGACGGCCAAAGAAGTCAAGATATTGAAAATGACACTGGCATGGGCCAGCTGTGTCCCCTTGTTTTCGGTGAAAAAGGCAGCAGTGCTTTCCAGGATGTCCACAAAAGGCAGGAATGCGGCAACACCGATGACGTTTAGCCAAATATGTGCATAAGCTGTGAAGGCAGCTTGTCTACCGGAACCGATGCTGGCCATGTATCCGGTGATGCAAGTGCCTATATTCGATCCGAGCATGATGATGATTGCGGAAGGGACGGATAACTCCCCATTCATCAAAAAGCTCATGGCTATTCCGATGGTTGCCGAACTGGAGTGAATGAGTGCTGTCAATAATATTCCTGCTAAAAGTGCATAGCTCATATGGCCCTCTATGTAATGGATGAGCGTTTGAATGGATGGATAGGCTGCAATCGGTGTCGAAAGCGTTTTAAAACCACTCATCGCCGCGAAGATGGCCGAGATTCCGACCAGTGACATCCCTATGCTTCTCGGTAATGCTTTTGGCATGAAGCAAAGGAAAGCGCCGCTTACGACACCGGGAATGATCCAACGATCCAGAGAGAAGCTCATGAACTCTGCTGTGAAGGTGGATCCGATATTCGTTCCAAGAATAATCCCGATTGTTTGCGGGAACGTTAAGCTTCCTGCGGAAACGAGGCCGACCGTCATGACCATGACCGCCGAGCTGCTCTGCAGGATCCCGGTAAATATGGTTCCGGCCATCAAGCCTTTCCATGGCTTATCCGTAACCTTTGAGAGAAAAGTTTTTAATGCGGCACCCGACATATTGAACAGTCCGATTCGTAAAACCGACATACCTGCCAAAAATATCGCAATGAATAAAAGGAATAAAAATAGCTCATGCATGACTGTCACCTCATAGTAAGCTTATGGCCCAATGACGGGAGACATGCTATAAATTGGATTTTCATGCAAGTTGAATCATCGTTTAGTGAAAAATTATGATAATAACATGATGATATTCAAAATAAGTTTGATTTTATTGGTTGACCTGCTAAAGATGATATATTATAATTGTTTAGTACATGTATAACATGTTGACAACTTGAGTTAGTGTGTTGTTTTCGGAGGGAGGGAAAGAGATGTCTAAAACCGTCGTTCGTAAAAACGAATCGCTTGAAGATGCTCTTCGTCGTTTCAAACGTACTGTATCTAAAGCAGGATCGCTTCAGGAAGCTAGGAAGCGTGAATTTTATGAAAAACCAAGCGTAAAACGTAAGAAAAAGTCTGAAGCTGCAAGAAAACGTAAATTCTAAGAGAGGGTGGAAAGATGAGTCTTCTCGAGCGTTTAAATAATGATATGAAACAAGCGATGAAGAACAAGGAAAAGGACAAACTATCTGTTATTCGGATGCTGAAAGCTTCTATTCAAAACGAAGCCTTGAAGCAGAGACAAGATTTAACAGATGATGAAGAATTGACAGTGCTCTCTCGCGAATTAAAACAACGCAAAGACTCCCTCCAGGAGTTTGAAAACGCAGGTCGTTCAGATCTCGTGGATAAAGTCCGCACCGAACTAGTATACGTAGAGGCATATATGCCTGAGCAACTTTCAGAAGAAGACATTTCTAAAATCGTTAAACAAACGATTGAAGAAGTCAATGCAACATCCAAAGCAGATATGGGCCGAGTTATGGGAGCTTTAATGCCTAAAGTTAAAGGTAAAGCGGATGGTTCTCTAGTAAACAAATTAGTACAACAACATCTATCTTAAACTCTAAACTTAAAACTCGAAACCTAACCGCAGGCAAATTGCCTGTGGTTTTTGTGTATTTCATGAATTTTATGCGTATATTATTGAAACGTAGCCCAAGGTAATGAGGGCACTTTTAATTTTATTTGCTTTTTTTTGAAACCTTTTTCATATACATACGTAATAACTAAAGAACAGAGTAAAGGGTTGCTTCATTTGCTCCTTATTCGAATTTTAGTTGCGTGCTGAATTTACTGGTAGGTTTTCTTCCTGAACATTGGAGGCACTTACCGCGTTTAATACGGGAAAGGGGGCGTTCCGTTGAAAATTTGGCGTTATTTATCTGTACTCTTATTTGGATTGCTGTTCACCATGTCTTCTTTTGGGGGGGCGACGGCATCTGCAAACGAGAAGATCGTGTACCATGTTCCAATTGAAGAAACGGTGGAAAGGGGACTCTCGGCCTTTTTGGAACGCGCGCTGACCACTGCTGAAGCAGCTGATGCAGATCTTGTCGTTTTCGAGGTGAATACCCCTGGAGGTGCTGTGGATGCAGCGGGGGAAATTGCAAAGTTACTGTCGGGTTCACCAATCAAGACAGTTGCCTACGTCAATAACAGGGCTTTATCTGCAGGGGCATACATTTCTCTAAGTGCAGATGAGATCTATATGGTTCCGAGCGCCACCATGGGATCTGCGGCTGTAATAGATTCAACGGGGAACGCTGCAGGTAAGAAAGCGCAATCTTATTGGTTAGCTGCCATGAAGACTGCTGCAGAACAAAATGGACGTGATCCCATATATGCACAGGCGATGGCGGATGTTGACATCGATCTACCCGAATATGGAGCGGAAAAAGGGAAGTTGCTGACATTTACAGCTGAACAGGCAAAAAAGGCTGGATATAGTGAAGGCACCGTCTCTGGGAAAGCGGAGCTGTATAGTATACTTGGAGTCGAGGATGCTGATATTCGGTCAATCGAAGAAAGCTTTCCTGAGAAACTTGCCCGCTTTTTGACCAACCCGATCGTCGTTCCCATTTTGTTAACGATAGCTGGAATCGGGATTGTGATGGAATTGTTTTCACCCGGTTTTGGAATTCCGGGGGTCATTGGAATCACCAGTCTTATCTTATTCTTCTATGGTCATCTTGTCGCCGGTATCACCGGATACGAATCGTTAGCGATGTTCATCATTGGGGTCATTCTCGTACTAATTGAATTTTTTATCCCAGGGGGGATTATCGGGCTGCTCGGATTTACCGCGATAGTGGGGAGTTTATTCCTCGCAACAGATGATCCGGTCCATATGACGATATCCTTGCTAATTGCGGTCACCGTATCCATTTTGGTATTCATCCTACTTGTAAAGGTGTTTGGAAAACAGATGAAATTTTTCAGGAAAATGATATTAACCGATGCAACAAAAACGGAACAAGGATATGTCAGCAATCCGAATCGTTTGGATTTATTAGGTGTAGAAGGGAAGGCCCTTACAGATTTGAGGCCTTCAGGAACAGCTTTGGTCAAAGAAGAAAGAGTGGATGTCGTGACCGAAGGAAGCTTTATTTCCAAAGGTTCGCCAATCATCATCGTTAAAGTTGAAGGATCAAGGGTAGTCGTCCGGGAAATTCCGGATTCTAATTAAAATTAAAAGATACAGGAAGGATGAATCATTAAGTGATAACTTCAGGAACGATATTTATTGTACTGGCAGTGATTGCTGCCATCATCGTATTGGCAGTGTTTTTCACATTCGTACCAGTAATGTTATGGATTTCCGCTTTAGCGGCAGGAGTCAAAATCAGTATATTTACATTAGTTGGGATGAGGCTTCGCCGTGTTATACCAAGCAGGGTCGTCAACCCGCTTATCAAGGCCCATAAGGCTGGAATCAATGTTTCAACGAATCAATTGGAGAGCCATTACCTTGCAGGTGGTAATGTCGATCGAGTGGTGAATGCATTAATTGCTGCAGAACGCGCCAATATCACGTTACCTTTCGAACGGGGTGCAGCCATTGACCTTGCCGGTCGTGATGTACTGCAAGCCGTTCAAATGAGCGTTAACCCGAAAGTGATCGAAACTCCATTCATCTCAGGTGTGGCGATGAATGGTATTGAAGTGAAAGCGAAGGCAAGGATCACGGTCCGGGCCAATATTGAACGCCTGGTCGGTGGTGCCGGTGAAGAGACGATCATTGCCCGTGTAGGGGAAGGGATCGTATCGACGATCGGTGCTTCGCAAATGCATACGGATGTACTGGAACATCCCGATTTGATTTCAAGAACGGTTTTATCGAAAGGGTTGGATTCAGGGACGGCATTCGAAATTCTTTCCATTGATATTGCTGAAGTGGATATCGGTAAAAATATCGGGGCCATATTACAGACGGACCAAGCCGAAGCCGATAAGAAAATAGCCCAGGCAAAGGCCGAAGAACGACGTGCGATGGCTGTTGCACTTGAACAGGAAATGGTTGCCCGTGTTCAGGAAATGAGAGCGAAGGTTGTTCAATCCGAAGCGGAAGTTCCGCTGGCCATGGCCGATGCACTGAAAAGCGGAAATCTTGGAGTGATGGATTATATGAATATCCAAAATATCACGGCCGATACGGATATGCGCGGTTCCATCAGTAAAATATCCGAAAATCCAAAAGATAACAACAATAACCATAATAATAATTAGGTCAGGGAAGGAAGGTCTTTAAATGGGAGATTTTATTGATTTCTTTCTCAAGAACCCATTCCTTATCATTGTCTTGATCGGTATTTTAACGTCCATGTTAGGAAAAAAAAAGCAGCCTCAGCAATATGATGATCCTAACACGCCTCCGAAAAAGAAATGGCAGGAGGTCATGCGGGAGCTTCAAGGTGAATTGCAGCAAGGGAATCCGCAGCAAAGGCCTGCCCCTGCTCCCGTAAGGAAAGTCGAACAGCAGGCAGCTCAGGCGGCCGAAGTGATCGATGAGACGACGAACGAAGCGAACAAAAGGATTGTGGAGCTTAGAAGGCTTCAGCAGAAGTACGATCAGGAGCGTTTATATCAAAAAGCGAAGGCGGATCAACTTGCATCAACGATTTCTGATAATAACAGTCCGGTCTATCGCAAAGGGCCGTCTTTTGGTAAAAAGCAGTTGATTGATGGCATCATCATGTCAGAAGTGCTGGGACCGCCAAGGGCGAAGAGAAGTCTTCAGAGGTCCAGAAGGTGATTCTGAGCCCCGGGCTTTTTTAAGCCCGTCATTAAAGGGGCATGAAAAAATAGACTTTCATTCACTTATAATTTTGTGCTAGAACCCTCTTTCATTTCATACATTGAGATGAAAGGGGGTTCTTTTTTATGGCTCGCAATTGGGGAAAAAAAGTGAAACAGCTTATGACCAAAACAATGGACCTTCCGCAAGATGTCATGATGGACCTGCCGCGAATTACAATGATCGGACAATTACATATTTATATTGAAAACCATCGTGGCTTATTGGCTTTTACAGACAGCGAAGTACGATTGATGCTGAAAAATGGGCAGTTGCTGATAAAGGGAAATGCCTTTGTCATAAAGACGATTTTGCCGGAAGAAATCATGCTCGAAGGCAAAATTGATAAGGTCTATTTTATCAATGAATGATCCCGGGAGGTCTCCATGAAAAACCAATGGACAAACTATTATACAGGCTATGTAAAGGTGAAGGCTTTTGGAAAAGGTGCAGAACGGCTGATTAATATGCTGACGAGAAGGGGGCTTCATATCTGGGATGTGAAGCGTGTAGGAAGTGAAACCCTGATTTTCCATATGGATATCAGGGATATCCCCAAACTACGTCAGGTCATGCGTAAGAGCGATTGTAAAGTAAAGTTCATGCAGGGAAAGGGTTTCCCTTTCCTAATGAAGAGAGTCATGAAAAACAGCGGGTTTTTAGCGGGGATGATCGCTTTCCTGCTTTGTATATTTGTACTTTCCAATATGGTATGGGGCATCGAGGTTCAAGATGCCAAACCTGCAACCGAGCATGCCATCCGGAAAGAATTGGACAAGATGGGCGTGAAGATCGGGAAAGTGCAGTTCTTTGTTGATGATGTGGATACGATTCAGCGTAAGCTGTCGGACCGGATTGGGGCATTGACATGGGTAGGGGTAGAGCTAAAGGGAACGACATACCATTTTCGGGTTGTAGAAAAACGGCAGCCTAAAGAGGTCGAGAAAACATCTCCGCAAAATTTGGTAGCTTCAAAAAAAGCGATCATCACTGATATGTTCGTTGAAAAGGGACAATCTATTGTTAATGTGAATGATTATGTAGGAAAAGGACAGCTTCTTGTTTCAGGATTGATTGGAAAAGAGGATAAACAGGAAATTGTATCCGCGCAGGGAGTAATAAAAGGGAAAACGTGGTATAAAGCGAAAGTGGAAGTTCCGTTAAAAACCAAGTTTTCTGTTTTTAACGGAGATGAAACGAGCAGGCACTTTTTGAAAATGGGGGGCTTTTCCCTTCCGGTATGGGGTTTCAAGGATCCGGGATACGAAAAACAGGAGAAAGAAACGACGGTGAGGCCTTTCCACTTTCTTCAATGGGAACTTCCCATTTCCTATAAACAAGAGACTTTGAGGAGCAAGGATGATATTGTACGAAGTTATACGGAGAAAGAAGCGGTGAAGGAAGGCAGGAAAATGGCTAAAGCGGAATTGAAAAAGCATTTAGAAGAGGAAGATGAAATCATCGAGGAAAAAATTTTGCACGAAAGCATGGAGAATGGTAAAGTTAAATTATCTATACATTACCAAGTTATTGAAGATATAGCGATTGGACAGCCAATCATTCAAGGAGACTAACGAATGGCAGATGATGTGAAAGTAATTAAGCTCGAAATAGAATCACCCAATGAAGCGATCGCATTATTGGGCAATGGAGATTCAAATGTAAAAGTGCTCGAAGAGGAGCTTGGCATTTCCGTCATAACCCGAGGTGAAGCGGTGAGTGTTGCCGGGGATATCGAGCGGGTAACGATGGGGGAGGAAATCCTCAAGGCATTATTGACAGTGGTCAGAAAAGGAATTGCAATCAGTTCCAGAGATGTGCTTTATGCAATTGAATTGGCAAGAAAAGGCACATTGGAGTATTTCGGTGAATTATATGATGAGGAAATCGCTAAAACGGCTAAGGGGAAATCCATTAAAGTCAAAACCATCGGGCAAAGATACTATATCCAGGCTATAAAGAAACAGGATCTAGTATTTGGAATTGGGCCTGCCGGAACCGGGAAGACCTACCTTGCTGTAGTGATGGCCATCAATGCATTGAAAAATGGACATGTTAAACGGATCATCCTGACACGGCCTGCCGTCGAAGCAGGGGAAAGCCTTGGTTTTCTGCCTGGTGATCTGAAGGAAAAGGTAGATCCTTATCTACGGCCGCTGTATGACGCTCTCCATGACCTCCTAGGGATGGAACAGACGCTAAGGATGATAGAGCGCGGAACGATCGAAATAGCTCCTCTGGCTTATATGAGGGGCCGTACGCTTGAAGATGCCTTTGTCATATTGGATGAAGCCCAGAATACGACGGAAGCCCAAATGAAGATGTTCTTGACCCGGCTTGGTTTCGGATCGAAAATGGTCATTACGGGAGATCGGACCCAGATTGACCTTCCGAAAGGTATGAAGTCAGGTCTAGTCCGGGTAGAAGAGATCTTGAAGAATGTTAAAGGCCTTTCCTTTGTTTATTTTGAACAAAGTGATGTAGTAAGACATCCGCTTGTCGCCAAAATCATTACTGCTTACGAGCAGGCGAAGTCATAAGAAAAAATCCGCCATTTCAATCGGCGGATTTTTCGTGATGTGTCTAAATGACAAACTTTATGGGGAAAAAGTGGATAAGAAGCTTCATTTATCAATACGAAGGTGAAAATTCACATAAAAACTGTTATGATTTTACATATCTAGAATAATAAACATCATTTTTTTAGGAGGACCTTCCTTGAATCGTATCCAGAAATTTTTCACTCAAATAAAAGGGCTGTTGGTCCATCGCTTTTTTCAAGTGCTTTTGTTCATCATACTCGGTTTGTTTGCGTATGGGTTAATGTTCTCCAATGTTAAGCCGGAAAGGGTCCAGGTAGAGCTTTTTAAGCCTGCGGAACAAACAATCCGTTCAACCAAGACTGTGGAAGATACCTATAAGACGGAACAGGAAAAAGAAGAGATTTCAAAACAGGTGGCGGATGTTTATTCTTTAAAAAAGGAATATGCCAAAAATAAAGTCGATTTGATTTCATCCATTTTCGATTCAGCAATAGAGGTGAATAAAGAAACGGACCCTGATGAAGATCATAAAGAAGATGAGGATAAAAAAGAGCTCGTAAAGACGGATGCTCAAAAAGTTTCCATATTAAAAGAAAAATTGACCGATGAAGTGAATAAAAATATCGAGGAATCCGTTTTCCAGGCATTAGTGCAGGCGGATGAAGATGAGTTGAAAATAGCGAAGGATTCAACCATTACAGCCGTGAATAATGTGATGAGCTCCCGAATCGCTGCAAGTGACGTCGAAAATGCCAAGAAGAAGGTTGTAGAGGAATTGGGTTATATGAGCATTAGCGGCGATATGAAAAAAGCCTCCACTTCCCTTGCACGTACGGCAATCATTCAGAATGTATTTTTCGATAAGGACAAAACCGAGGAACAGCGAAGGAAAGCGGTTGAAAGCGTGGAGCCGATCAGGATCCTTCAAGGTCAAATCATCGTTGAAGAAAATCAATTAGTGGACAGGGATGTATATAGGCAGCTTGAACTGGCAGGCTTCTTAAATACGGAGTCTACCATTTACCCGTATATCGGCCTGCTCTTATTCATATTCCTGACTTTTGCCGCTTTTTATTACTATTTCTACTATTCCATTTCCAAAAAGGATAACAAGTACAATCAGTTATTGATCTTCAGTCTTGTCTTTATCCTTTCAATGGCTACCATGAAAACGGTCAGCATTCTGGCAGACCTGAAAAACTCGAACTTGGAATACATTTTTCCGGGTGCCATGGCGGCCATGCTCATCAAGATTTTATTGAATGATAAGTTAGCGGTGGCAATGATCATATTGTTAGGTTCATATGGTACGATTATATTTAATGGTGATACACCTGGAAATCTGGATTTCTCGATGGGGCTTTATATCATTTTCGGGGGATTGACGGCAATCATCATTCTATCTAGGCCAAATTTCAAATCAAAGGTGCTGGTAGCGGGGCTGCTATTGGCTTTAATCAATATGGCATTTGTTTTTTCGCTCATTTTTATTATGGACAGCCATTATACTAGAATGGAGTACTTGTATTATGCTGCCGCTGCCATGGGTTCTGGAGTGGGTTCAGCCGTTTTGACAATGGGCCTGTTACCGTTTTTCGAGGCTGGTTTCGGGATCTTATCATCGATTAAGCTTATCGAGCTCGCGAATCCCAATCATCCGTTATTGCGGAGGATCTTGATTGAGGCACCGGGGACATATCATCACAGTGTAATGGTCGCCAATTTGGCGGAATCGGCTTGTGAAGCCATCGGGTCGAATGGATTGCTGGCAAGGGTCGGCAGCTATTATCATGATATCGGTAAAACGAAGCGGCCGCACTTCTTCATCGAAAATCAGATGAATGAAGAGAACCCGCATGATCGGCTGCAGCCGGAAACGAGCAGGGATATCATCATTGCCCATGCCGTCGATGGCGGGGAGATGCTGCGCAGTCACAAATTCCCGAAAGAGATTGTGGATATTGCAGAGCAGCATCACGGTACCACTTTATTGAAGTTCTTCTACCATAAGGCAAAAAAACAGGATGAGGCCACACTCGAAGCGGCCTACCGATATCCCGGTCCGAGGGCGATAATGAAGGAAGTAGCCGTCATCGGCATAGCCGATAGTGTGGAAGCGGCAGTGAGATCGATGAAGCACCCAACTCCGGATAAGATTGAAGAGCTGGTAAGTTTCATCATTCAGGACAGGATTTCTGATGGTCAATTTGATGAATGTGACATTACTATGAGAGAATTGAGTATCGTGAAGCATTCCTTATGTGAATCGCTGAATGGTATCTTCCACTCCAGGATTGAATATCCGGAGCCGGATAAATTAGGACAGAAGGTGAAAGAATGATTTTAGCTATCGATTTAATGGATGAAACGAATGAAGTAACGGAGGAAGCTCAGCGGCTTGTTGAAAGCATTCTGCAATTTGCGGCAAGAAAAGAAAACATTGAAAAAGACACCGAGCTGTCAGTTACATTTGTAGACAATGATAGGATTCGGGAAATCAATAAAGAATATCGACATAAAGATTCAGCTACAGATGTCATTTCTTTTGCACTTGAAGAAATGGGAGAAGATGAGGTGGAAATTGTCGGAGCGGAAATGCCCCGCATGTTAGGGGATATCATCATTTCCATTGAACGCACGAAAGAACAGGCTGAAGAATATGGTCATTCATTTGACCGGGAACTTGGATTTTTAGCACTGCATGGTTTTCTGCATTTATTAGGATTCGACCACATGAATGAAGAAGATGAAAAAGTGATGTTCACTAAACAAAAGGAGATCTTGGAAGAATATGGACTTTCAAGAGAAGGATAAAAAAAGGTATCCTTTATTAAAAAGTTTCTCTTTTGCCTGTCAGGGAATTTTGGAGGCTGTTCGGACTGAACGCAATATCAAGATACATTTCGCGTTAACGGCAATCGTCGTATTCTTTGGTTGTTACTTCTCATTGAATGGGATGGAGTGGCTTTTCATTTTAGCGGCCATAGCCGGTACGATTACGTTGGAGCTCGTTAATTCAGCGATCGAAAGGGTAGTGGACCTCGTAACGGATCAAATCCATCCGCTTGCCAAGCAGGCAAAAGATATTGCAGCCGGAGCTGTATTCATATATGCTATATTTTCTATAATAGTTGGATTGATTATCTTTTTGCCCAAGTTTGGCCTGTAGGTAGCCGAAATGGTACTCAATTTGAAAGGAAGATGTGAATTGAATACAAAAGAATTGATTGAGGAAGCTAAAAAAGCAAGGGATAAAGCTTATGTGCCTTACTCCAAATTTAAGGTGGGGGCAGCCCTATTAACCGCTGATGGAAAGGTTTATCATGGTTGTAATATAGAAAATGCTGCATACAGCATGTGTAACTGCGCCGAAAGGACAGCTTTATTCAGCGCTTATGCCCATAACGATAAAAAATTCACTAAACTTGCAGTCGTGGCTGATACCGATGGTCCCGTTTCCCCATGCGGGGCATGCAGGCAGGTTATTTCGGAACTGTGTGAAAAGGATATGCCGGTCGTTTTGACCAACTTACATGGGGATATAAAAGAACTAACAGTACAGGAATTGCTTCCAGGAGCTTTTTCACCGGAGGATTTAAATGGATAAACTATTTGATGATACACAAGTAAAAGGTTACAAATCAGGTTTCATTTCGATTATTGGACGACCTAATGTTGGAAAGAGTACATTTCTGAATCGGGTCATCGGTCAAAAGATCGCCATTATGAGCGATAAACCGCAAACTACAAGAAATAAGGTCCAGGGTGTACTTACGCAAAACGATTCACAAATGATTTTCATCGATACACCCGGCATTCATAAACCAAAGCATAAGCTTGGTGACTTCATGATGAAAGTGGCAACGAATACATTGAAGGAAGTCGATTTGATTCTCTTCATGATCAATGCGACTGAAGGATACGGACGCGGTGACGAGTTTATCATCGAAAAACTTCAATCCGTAAAAACGCCTGTTTTCTTGGTTGTAAACAAAATCGATGCGATGCATCCAGATGATTTACTTCCGATCATTGAAAAATACCAAAAGCTTTACCCTTTTGCTGCGGTCGTTCCGATTTCTGCGCTTGAAGGGAATAATGTTGATACACTGCTTGAACAAATCAAGGAACATCTGCCAGAAGGTCCCCAGTTTTATCCAGCTGACCAAGTGACCGACCACCCGGAACGTTTTATCATTTCCGAATTGGTCCGCGAGAAGGTACTGCATCTGACACGTGAGGAAATTCCGCATTCAGTGGCTGTTGTCATCGATTCAATTAAAAAAATGGACAACAGTGACACCATTAATGTCATGGCGACGATCGTTGTCGAACGTGATTCACAAAAAGGCATTGTCATCGGAAAGCAAGGGAAAATGCTTAAAGAAGTCGGTAGCCGTGCCAGAGTGGATATCGAAAACTTATTGGGCTCGAAAGTTTTCTTGGAACTATGGGTGAAGGTACAGAAGGATTGGCGGAACAAAGCAAGCCAGCTTCGCGATTATGGCTTCAATGAGAGCGAGTATTAATTAACAAAATTTACGCGTCATGAAAGTTCGGAAAACGGTCAAGCTAACCATATGGTCGGATATTCATATTGCTAGTTAAAAATGAAAGGTGGGCTTTATATGTTGGATTTTACCTGGGAGTTATTTACTGAAACAGGTAATGTGGACACCTATTTGCTGTTTAAGGAGATAGAAGTCGAGAGACAGGAAAGACACTTGGTATTGAATAATGAGCTAGCAGAAATTGATTTTCCTGTTTCATAGGTTAGTCTTGGCGAGCATGGGTGGTGTCTTGGTATGCTCCAAAAATGTGAGGGCATTGTCATAAGGCGAACTGCATATGGAGAAAATAACAAAATCATTACTATATATACCCGCGAGCTAGGAAAAATTGGCGTTATGGCTAGAGGAGCCAGTAAACCTAACAGCAGGCTTTCTGCAGTCACACAGCTTTTTTGCTCCGGGTATTTTCTTGTAACCACATCAACCGGACTCGGGAGTCTTCAGCAAGGCGAAATGGTCGATTCACTCCGTTTCATAAGGGAGGATCTTTTTGCCACTGCTTATGCTTCATATATTGTTGAATTGCTTGATAAAAGCGTCGAGGATAAGAAACCGAATCCATATTTGTATGAATTGCTTTCGCAAACATTGCATTACATAAACGAGGAATATGACGCAGAGGTTTTGAAATTCATTTTTGAAATGAAGATGCTGCCCGTCAATGGGATTAACCCAGTGCTGAATCAGTGTGCTGTTTGTGGTGAAACGGAAGGGGAATTCTCTTTCTCGCTTCGGGAAGCGGGCTTTATCTGTCACCGTTGTCTGGGGAAAGACCCTTATCATTATAAAATTTCACCTGCAGCCGTCAAATTGCTTCGAATCTTTTATTATTTCGATTTATCAAGGCTCGGAAACATTTCCGTTAAGCCTGAAACGAAAAAAGAACTTCAGAAGATCATCGATGCATATTATGAGGAATATTCCGGTCTGCATTTGAAATCAAAAAAGTTCCTGAAACAGATTGATACGATGAAAGATATGTTTTAGGATTTGACCTATTGACATTCCATGCTAGTTTGTATAAAATTCTAATCATCAAAATAAGAAGATTGCGTTGATGGAAAAGAGTATCTGTCATTCTCCATAAAAAGCGAACCCGGGACGGTGGAAGCCGGGATATGGATTTACAGGGAAGGGCGTTTCCGGAGCATGTAGCTTTGAAAAGAGGCCGTTTTATTAACGGCAATTAGGGTGGAACCGCGGGTATACTCTCGTCCCTATGCATTTCGCATAGGGACGGGAGTTTTTTGTTTGCCAAAATGTAATGGGTTCCGACCTTTAATTTTAAAAAGAGCCGCTTTAAATAACCTGGAGGTGTACGATGAATATTCAAAATATGATTTTAACGTTACAAAAGCATTGGTCTGAACAAGGCTGCATATTGATGAATGCTTATGATGTCGAGAAAGGGGCAGGAACGATGAGCCCATACACGTTCCTGAGAGCGATTGGACCGGAGCCATGGAGCGTTGCTTACGTAGAGCCTTCCCGCCGTCCTGCTGACGGCCGTTATGGCGAGAACCCTAATCGACTGTATCAGCATCATCAGTTCCAAGTGATCATGAAGCCCTCGCCTGACAATATCCAAGAGTTATATTTGGATTCATTACGCGCATTAGGGATAAATCCGCTTGAGCATGATATTCGCTTTGTGGAGGACAACTGGGAAAATCCATCACTAGGGTGTGCTGGTCTAGGTTGGGAAGTGTGGCTTGATGGAATGGAAATCACTCAATTTACATATTTCCAACAAGTGGGCGGCCTTGAGTGTAAGCCGGTTTCCGTGGAAATTACATACGGGATCGAACGTCTCGCCTCTTACATTCAAGATAAGGAAAATGTATTTGACCTAGAATGGACAGATGGATTCACAGTTCGGGATATATTTGGTCAGCCGGAATACGAACATTCGAAATATACGTTCGAAACCTCCGACCTTGATATGCTGTTTCAGCTTTTCACGATGTATGAAAAGGAAGCGCATCGCCAAATGGAAGAAGGACTTGTACATCCTGCATATGACTATGTTTTGAAATGTTCACATACATTTAACCTTTTGGATGCCAAAGGAGCCATCTCGGTGACGGAAAGAACGGGTTATATTGCCCGGTGCCGTAACTTAGCGCGTAAGGTTGCCAAAACCTTCTATGAAGAGCGGGAAAAATTAGGCTTCCCGATCCTGAAAGTGAAAGGGGAGAATACAAATGAGCAAGCGTGATTTGTTATTGGAGATTGGATTGGAAGAGCTGCCTGCCCGTTTTGTGACAGCATCAATGAAACAGTTGTCAGATAAAGTACAGCAATGGCTAACTGAAAAAGCGATTGAATTCGGAACGGTTGAAGCTTTTTCCACACCAAGACGTTTAGCCGTATTGGTGAAAGACGTGGAAGAATCCCAAAAGGATATCGAAGAAGAAGCAAAAGGTCCGGCTAAGAAAATCGCTTTGGACAGTGAAGGCAACTGGTCTAAAGCCGCATTGGGATTCGTCAGGGGTCAAGGCATGACTTCAGAGGACATTTATTTTAAAGAACTCAAGGGTGTGGAATATGCCCATGTGAATAAATTCATAAAAGGAAAGCAAACTGCTCAGCTTTTATCTGAGCTTGCTGAAATCATCAGCGGCATGACGTTCCCGAAAAATATGCGCTGGGCCAATCAGGAGCTCCGCTTCGTCCGTCCGATTAAATGGCTGATTGCCTTATTCGGCAATGACATAGTTCCATTTGGCATTGCTGACGTGGAAACGGGCCGTGAAACAAAAGGACACCGTTTCTTGGGCGATAGCGCAATCATCGAGCAGCCGGAACGGTATGAAGATACGCTAAAAGAACAATTTGTAATGGCGGATCCAGATAAACGCCGACAAGTTATATTGGATCAGATTAAAGAGCTTGAGCAGGAGAAAGGCTGGATCATCCCGGTCGATGAAGATCTGCTTGAAGAAGTCAATAATTTGGTAGAGTATCCAACGGTGTTATTTGGACATTTTGAAGAAGAATTCCTAGAGCTTCCTTCTGAGGTACTTATCACATCAATGAAGGAACACCAACGTTATTTCCCTGTTAAAGATAAGGACGGGAAACTGCTTGCTTACTTTGTAACCGTGCGTAACGGCGATGACCGCCATTTGGATAAGGTTTCTAAAGGTAATGAAAAAGTATTGCGTGCCCGCTTATCGGATGCAGCATTCTTCTATCAAGAAGATCAGAAAAAAGAGATTTCGGATGCTTTGAAAAAGCTTGACAGCATCGTTTATCATGAAGAAATTGGTACCTTAGCCGAGAAAACTGCCCGGGTAACTGCAGTGACCGGTGCCCTTGCGGATGCTTTGAATTTAAAGGCGGAAAAAGAAATGGCGCTTCGTACAGCGGCAATTGCCAAGTTCGATTTGGTGAGTCATATGGTTTATGAATTCCCTGAATTGCAAGGGTATATGGGTGAAAAATATGCTCTCTTAAAAGGGGAAGCCAAAGAAGTGGCCGCGGCTATCAATGAACATTATATGCCAAGACATGCGGATGACAATGTACCGCCTTCAGTCATTGGAGCGGTTGTGAGTTTAGCTGAAAAAATTGATACTTTGTCTTCATTCTTCGCTATTGGTGTCATTCCGACAGGTTCCCAGGATCCTTACGCATTAAGAAGGCAGGCGAGCGGGGTCGTCCAAATCCTAGCTGAGAAGAAATGGAATATTTCTTTAGAGGAGCTTATTGTTTTAGGCCTTGAAGGACTGGAATCAAAAGGCATCTTAAAACGTGATCTTGAAGAAGTTAAAGCGGATATGTTCACATTCTTTAAAGCCCGTGTCAAACACCTGCTTCAAGAACAGCAAATCCGTTACGATTTGATTGATGCAGTTCTGTTCAATGAGATCGGCTATATCCACTCTATCGTGGAACGTGCACATGTCTTGAATGCGAAAAAAGACGAAGCTGACTTTAAAGAAAGCCTGGAAGCTTTAAGCCGGGTCATGAACATTGCCGTAAAATGTGACAATAAGGTGACAGTCGACCCTAGTGCCTTTGAAAATGATCAAGAGAATGCGTTATACGTAAAATATCAAAAAGTTGCAATGCGTTATATGGAATCTAAAGATGAGAATGAGCGGTTTGAACAGCTTGTTTCGCTTCAAACGGAAATAGAGTCATATTTCGAGAATACAATGGTCATGGCAGAGGATGAAGCAATCCGCAATAACCGTTTATCCTTAATGAAGGAAATCAGTGATTTGGTTGCAGGTTTTGCTGCCATGAATAAAATCATCCTTACATGATCGAAAGGATGTATGGAAATCGGAAACACTTTAAATAAGGGTTTCCGATTTCTTAAAAAGATAAATGGTCATTAAATAGGACAAAAATGCCCTAATTAAATAATTTAGTATATAATTATTAAATGAATAACTTTTGTTACTTTACTCTGCGAAAGCAGTGGGGTGGTGATTATAATCCAATTGAATAAGCGTCAGGAACTAATTTTACAAATCGTAAAAGAAAACGGACCGATTACTGGAGAACATATTGCGGATAGATTGAACCTTACCAGGGCGACACTTCGTCCAGATTTAGCGATTTTAACGATGGCAGGTTTTCTTGATGCCAGGCCCCGAGTGGGGTATTTCTATACAGGCAGGTCTGGGACTCAGCTTTTGACAGATAGCCTCAACCATCTTTATGTACGAGACTACCAATCGATACCTGTCGTTGTTGACGAGGGCATTTCCGTATATGATGCAATAGTCATGATGTTTTTAGAAGATGTCGGAACAATGTTCGTCGTCGATAAGCATGCATTGCTTGTTGGTGTCTTATCAAGGAAAGACTTGTTGCGTGCTAGTATTGGGAAACAAGAGCTTAACTCCATTCCAGTCAATATCATCATGACTAGGATGCCCAATATTACAATGTGTTCAAAAGAAGACCTTTTGATTGATGTGGCCAAAAAATTGATTGATAAACAAATCGACTCATTACCGGTCGTCAAAGACACAGAAAAAGGCTATGAAGTAATTGGAAGGATTACAAAAACCAATATTACGAAAGCATTCGTAGCTTTGGCTGATGAAGGCTATTAGGGGGCTTGCAAAAGGAATGACGGAGAATATGAACGGTTCTATTATATATGTTGTATCGGATTCAGTAGGGGAAACAGCGGAATTGGTTACAAAAGCCGCTGCAAGCCAGTTCTCGGGATCTGCATTTTCCATAAAGAGAATTCCGTATATTGAAGATGAACAAAACGTGGATGAAGTGATATCACTGGCTAAGTTGGATGGGGCGATAATTGCTTATACTCTTGTCAAGCCAGCCATTAGAGCGTATATGAAAGCACAGGTCGAGAAAGAAAACCTGTCTGCTTATGACATTTTAGGGCCGCTCATGGACATCCTTCAGGAAAGGGCGCCAAAAGGGCCGCTTAATGAACCTGGTCTGGTGAGAAAGCTGGATGATGACTATTTCAAGCGTGTGGAAGCCATTGAATTTGCTGTAAAATATGATGATGGACGTGACCCTCGGGGCATTTTACGTGCGGATATCGTCCTTGTGGGTGTTTCACGCACTTCCAAAACGCCATTATCACAGTATTTAGCCCACAAACGCTATAAAGTGGCGAACGTACCTTTAGTGCCTGAAGTGGAACCTCCAGAAGAGCTGTTCCTGGTACCTCCTGAAAAATGCATTGGTTTAAAGATCAGCCCGGAAAAGCTGAACCATATTCGTAAAGAACGATTAAAGTCACTTGGGCTCAATGATCATGCCATTTACGCAAATGTGGAGCGCATAAAAGAAGAATTGACATACTTTGATACCATCATATCAAGGTTGAACTGTCCTATCATTGATGTAACCAATAAAGCTGTTGAAGAAACAGCCAATTTGATAATCAATATCCTTCAAAACAAAAACCGTTGATCCTTATAATTAAGGAAAATCAAAATGTGAGCTAGACACTCTTGTGTCAGCTCACATTTTAATGCCAAGGTCAAATAAGGGAATAACAAGAATAAGTTCAAAATAATTACATAAAATTCCTCTTGGTTTCCAAGTGTGAATCCGTTGATTTGCATGAAAAAACATTCGGAATTTAAATGTTGGCATCTTCTAATCAAATAGACTATAATAAAAAAAAGTGAGAAAAAAGTAATCTTAAGGTTTAGACTTAATTAATAAGGAATAAACTAAAGGTTAATGAGATGTCAAGGTTTTTATCATAAAAATAATTCGACATGTTCCGTATAATTCAGGAAGGGCTGGTCTTTTTCAAGGCAAAAGAGGTGCTTTCACTTAAATAAGCAGGTATTCTTTGAAGAATGATGTGTGCTCTTTTTAGAGGGAACCCTCTGAATCAATGCTGAAAATCACCATATCTTCATAAAGTTTAGGGGAGAAAAAGGATTATGCAGAAAGATGTAGAATTAGAAGGTATGAATAATAAACCTACGATACACGTCGATGCCGATGCATGCCCGGTGAAAGACGAAATCCTTCATTGTGCAAGTTTGCACGATGTTGAAGTCTGTTTTGTTGCATCATATAAAAATATGATGAATAACCCCGAAGGTAAATGGGTTTATGTCGATGCAGACAAAGAAGCGGCAGATCTTTATATAGTAAACTCAGTAAAAAAGGGTGATATTGTCGTTACTGCAGATATTGGTTTGGCTGGGACCCTGCTTCCTAAAAACGTTTATGTCCTTTCGCCAAGGGGAAAAGAATACACAGATGAGAATATTTTCATGCTCTTGGATATGCGTTATCAGTCGGCGAAACTCCGCAGGCAGGGGAAGCATACGAAAGGGCCGAAAGCATTCACAAAGGAAGATCGTGCATGTTTTACAAATAAACTTATGAAAACATTGTCGAACTTTGCAGGGAATTAGGAAACAGTATCGAATTAGAAACTATCACCAATATTGCAAGGTGGAAAAATGATAAATGGCCGTATAGAAGATGAGAAAATTAATCAAATTCGTGAAGCTGTTGACATTGTTGATTTAATTGGGGAGTATGTCCAGCTGAAGAAGCAGGGGCGCAATTACTTTGGCCTATGTCCTTTTCATGGTGAAAACTCGCCCTCGTTTTCCGTTTCAACGGAAAAACAAATCTTTCACTGTTTTGGTTGCGGGGCAGGCGGAAATATTTTTACCTTCTTGATGGATATAGAAGGCTACAGCTTTGTGGAATCTGCAAAAGTTTTAGCTGAAAAAGGAAATGTTCCTTTGGATGTTGAAATCAATAAGGACTCCAAGCGATCTAACATGCCGGCAGGCTCTCAGCAAATGGTTGAAGCCCATGACCTGCTGAGGAAGTTTTATCATCATCTCCTCGTTAATACGAAAGAGGGGCAGGATGCTCTCGAATATTTACTTAAACGCGGGTTTACTGAAGAGACGATAGAAAAATTCCAAATTGGATACTCTTTGGATTCATGGGACTTCGTGTCAAAGTTCCTTTTAAAACGCGGGTTTCCAGCGGAATACATGGAGCAGGCAGGGCTTATTATTTACAGGGAAAAAGACGAGTCATATTTTGACCGTTTCAGAAATAGAGTCATGTTTCCAATTATGGATCATCAAGGAAATACGATTGCGTTTTCAGGAAGAGCGATGGGGGACGATGAGCCCAAATATTTGAATAGTCCTGAAACGCCAATCTTTAATAAAAGTAAAACTTTATATAATTTCCATCATGCAAGACCACACATACGAAAGAAAGAACAAGCAGTCATTTTTGAAGGCTTTGCCGATTGCATTTCAGCAGTTGGCGCAGGTGTGGAGAATGCGGTCGCTACAATGGGTACTGCCCTGACGGACCAGCATATCCAGCTTTTAAAAAGAAATACTGACCAGATACTTATTTGCTACGATTCGGACTCTGCGGGATTGAACGCTGCCAATCGTGCAGTTAATATGCTACAGGACCATGAGTTTTCCGTGAAAGTCGCTCTCATGCCTGATAACTTGGACCCCGATGACTACATAAAGGAATTCGGTGAAAAAAGCTTTGTTTCTGAAGTAATAGGGGCCAGTTTAACCTACATGGCATTCAAAATGCATTATTTGCGCCGAGGGAAAAATGTAAATAATGAAGGAGATCGAATTCAATATATCGAAGAAGTCCTTAAAGAAATTTCGCGATTGCCCAATGCAGTGGAGAGGGATCATTATCTCCGGCAGCTATCCTCTGAATTTTCCCTTTCATTGGATGCGCTGGAACAGCAGCAGCGTCAGGTGTTCTTTACGGAACGCAAGAAGGGGACACTGCCGCAGCCAGCAGCTCCAAAGAAAATGGCCCTGCAATATGAGCATAAGTTAAAGCCTGCTCACCATAATGCTGAAACGAAGTTGATTGCCCATATGCTAAAAAGCAGGGATATGACTTTCAAAATTCAGCAGTTGCTTGGGCAAACGGTATTTCATGTAGATGAACATCAGGCAATCATCACCTATTTATATGCGTTCTATGAAGATGGACACGAACCGGATACAAGCTTTTTCCTTACTTATTTACCGGATCCAAACTTGAGAAGGATCGTTTCGGAAATAGAAATGATGTCAGTGAATGAGGAAGTTACCGATAAAGAACTGACCGATTGTATAAATCAAGTGTTGAAATACGAAAAGTTGTTAAAGATAAAAGAAAAACAAGTTGAAGAAAAAGATGCAGTTAGACGTAGTGATTATGTCACTGCTGCACAAATTGCCATGGAAATCATTAAATTGCGTAAAATGTTGTAGTCGTTTAGGTGTAAGTCCTGGAAGGAGGGGAACTAATGGCTGAAAAACCAGCACGTTCCAAACAAGTTGATAATGAATTTAGCCTTGAACAGGTGAAAGAAAAATTACTAGAGCTAGGTAAAAAACGGGGCTCTTTGACTTTAGAAAAAATTGCTGAAATGATTGGCGGTTTTGAGTTGGATTCCGATCAAATGGATGAGTTCTATGAGGTGTTAGCAGAAAACGGCGTCGAAATACTCACTGATGGTGAGGAAGACGAAGATGAAGACGATCCAGATGAGAAGAAACTTGCAAAAGAAGAAGAGTTTGACTTAAATGATTTAAGTGTTCCTCCTGGCGTTAAAATTAATGACCCAGTACGCATGTATTTAAAGGAAATTGGTCGGGTCGACCTTTTATCGGCAGAAGAGGAAATATCTCTGGCGACGAGAATTGAAGATGGAGATGAAGAAGCGAAACGCCGTTTGGCAGAAGCTAACCTTCGTCTTGTTGTCAGTATCGCCAAGCGCTATGTCGGACGCGGAATGCTTTTCCTTGATTTAATTCAGGAAGGTAATATGGGACTTATCAAAGCTGTGGAAAAATTTGATTACCGCAAGGGATTCAAATTCAGTACGTATGCAACATGGTGGATTCGCCAAGCGATAACCCGTGCCATTGCCGACCAAGCAAGAACGATCCGGATACCGGTGCATATGGTGGAAACCATCAATAAATTGATCCGTGTCCAAAGACAGCTTCTTCAGGATTTAGGACGTGAACCTTCTCCGGAAGAAATTGCGGAGGATATGGACTTAACTCCTGAAAAAGTTCGTGAAATCTTGAAAATAGCTCAGGAGCCTGTTTCATTGGAAACGCCAATAGGTGAAGAAGACGATTCACATTTAGGTGATTTCATTGAAGATCAGGATGCGACTTCCCCATCGGAACATGCAGCATATGAACTTTTGAAAGAACAGCTTGAAGACGTATTGGATACTCTTACTGACCGTGAAGAGAACGTCTTGAGACTCCGCTTTGGACTTGATGATGGCCGCACCCGCACACTTGAAGAGGTAGGTAAAGTGTTTGGGGTCACCCGCGAGCGTATCCGTCAAATCGAAGCGAAGGCGCTACGTAAACTGAGACATCCAAGCCGCAGCAAACGCTTGAAAGATTTCCTGGAATAGAATATATATATGCCCTTAACAGAGCCCTCTTTGAATGCCTAGCGTTCGGGAGCGGCTCTTTTTTCAATTTCGATGTAAAAATATTCTTGTAAGAACAATACTTATCCGTTTTTTCGTATAATGGAAATAAATTATGCAACAGAAACAATTTTAGAAAAAGCTAAGCCATTAAAAAGAAATGATCATCATGAGGATGTGAGATTCATGGATGAGATGCGAAAGAAAATCATCATTCAAGAAATAAACTCCTGTAAGGAAAGTCGTATACTTCGGGAGCAATATTGTAATTACCTGCTTGCATTATACTGTCAAGGCGAACTGCCGCCATCTAAATCGAATAAAACCGAAAGCAAAAAAAACGACATCTTTTCAAGGGTGTTGATTGGGACTCTTTTTGCATTTATTGTATTTTTGAATTATTTTACTGAAATACCCATAAGAATGCAAATGCTTATGACAACAATTTCAATTCTTGTCTTTTGGCTGGCAGTCCGCCGCTTTAACGGCAGGAAAATCATTTTTCAAATGTCGTTGATGGGAATGGCGCTATCATTGTTATTATTAACTGTCAGTTTGGCGGAATTGATGGCACCCGGCAAAGTGGGTATCCTTTATATTTTCTTGTTCATTAATTGCGGACTCTGGATTTTAATGGGCAATAAACTAAAAGCTGCTCCATTTTTCCATAGCGGCGGGAGGCCTGGGAGCACTGGTCACTCTTTACTTTTTATTAATATAACCAGCGGTTTTAAATAATGATTTTAGGGTAGTATGAAACATATGTAAGAAAAAGTAAAATGTTTGGAAATACACATAAGTTTTTGACAATTTTAAGAAATTATATAATATCTTCTATTTTTGGGCTTTTACTTGAAACTCTTTTCAAGTAAAATAATATATAGCTGTTTGTATATAATATTAATTATGGTAAGTTTAGGTTCTACATAGGGGAGGAAATACTATGAATCGCAATCCAGTAATGCCTTTTATTATTATCATGGTTTTTGGTATTGGACTTATGTTTTTACTTTCGTTTAAAGGTTTGGGTGATGCCAAAGATCTTGCTAAGGAAAAAGAGGGCGGCGAAAAGACAGAAGAAACAGAAAATGCCTCAGCATCACCTGAGGACATTTATAAACAAAACTGTATCTCTTGTCATGGTAACGCCTATCAAGGCGGTGTCGGGCCTGCTCTAAAAGGAGTTGGCGATCGTCTGTCGGTGGACGAGGTAAAAAACGTGATCACTAATGGACGAGGTGCAATGCCATCAGGTTTAGTCGAAGAACAGAACATTGACGCCATGGCCGAATATATTCATGGACTGAAATAAGTCATGAAACTGACTCAAGAAATCGTTGGAAAGCGAACTTTTTGAGTCAGTTTTTCATTTTTCGGAAAAGGAAGATTCCAGATGGAAGGTTTCTTTTGTCCACTGATAGTTGGGGCCCTATTTCTCCTTTCTGTAATTTTTCGATTGAACTTGGTATAATCGAATGGGAAACTAATTATAGTAAGACATTATTTGAATTAAGAGAGTTGATAAATATGAATCATGAAAAACTATCGATGAGATTAGAACGTGTTGCCATACATATACCAAAAGGAAGCATCCTTGCAGATATAGGTTCAGATCATGCTTACTTGCCGTGCTATGCGGTGACAAACGGCTTGTGTGACAGCGCTATAGCAGGTGAGGTTGTAGAAGGTCCCTATCAGTCAGCACGCAAGCAAGTGGCAATGACGGGGCTTGGGGACAAGATAGAGGTCCGTAAAGGAGACGGGCTTGAAGTATTGAATCCTGATGAAGCGACATGCATTACGATTGCAGGCATGGGCGGGACTTTAATATCAAGTATATTGGAAAGCGGAAAAGGGAAACTCGGCAAGGCAGAAAGGCTTATCCTTCAGCCTAATGTCGGTGCAGCGAATGTTCGCAGCTGGCTAATCGAAAACGGCTGGGAACTTAGTGGAGAGGAAATCCTTGAAGAAGATGGGAAAATCTACGAGATCTTAATTGCCAAAAAAGGGGACCCGCTCCGCCCTTATGGGGTAAACAAGCAAGCCGGCCTCACTTTCGGTCCATACTTAAGAGAGCAATTCAGTGACATTTTCATAAAAAAATGGCAGCTTGAGAAAAAACATTTGGAAAGAATCATCGAACAATTGGATGAAAGCGGAAGAAGCGGACTGGAAACGAAGCGCAATGAATTAAAATCTCAAATTTCAGTAATTGAGGAGGTGCTTAAAGGGTGAAGAAAGTGAATGGCCACGAAATCATTGAAACGTTTGAACAATTCTCCCCAAAGCATTTTGCAATGGAGGGAGATCCAATCGGGCTGCATGTCGGGCAGCTCAATAAGCCCGTTACTAAAGTGCTGATTGCCCTTGATGTGCTGGAAGAGGTTGTAGATGAAGCGATAGAACATGGCGTGGAATTGATCATCGCCCACCATCCGCTTATTTACCGACCATTGAAAAGAATCGATACAAACGCAGCTGGAGGCCGCATCATCGAAAAGCTGATCAAACATGATATCGCTGTTTATGCTGCACATACCAATTTGGATGTTGCTAAGGGCGGAGTGAATGATTTACTTGCAGAAGCGCTACAATTGCAGGACACAGAGGTATTGATTCCAACTTACGAGACAACTCTAAAGAAATTGGTCGTATATGTTCCAAAGACCGACGAACAAAAGGTGAGGGAAGCCCTAGGTAAGGCAGGGGCCGGAGCGATCGGGAATTACAGCAATTGTTCATTTTCGGGGGAAGGTACAGGACGCTTCTTGCCAGGTGAAGGCAGTGAACCGGTAATTGGCTCTAAAGGAAAGCTTGAAGAAGTAGCTGAAATGCGGGTTGAAACGATATTCCCGGAAAATATCGAGAAGAAAGTGCTAGCTGCGATGATTAAAGCCCATCCATATGAAGAAGTTGCTCACGATATATATAAACTGGAGAATAAAGGGGAGTCTCTTGGCTTAGGAAAGATTGGTGTACTTGCTGAAGAAATGACACTTGAACAATTTTCCGAACATGTGAAGCGGACTCTCGATGTTGAAAAGGTGCGTGTCGTTGGAGATTTGCAAAGTCCGATAAAAAAAGTGGCCGTTTTGGGCGGAGACGGCAATAAATACTTTACGACAGCGAAATTCAAGGGAGCAGATGTTTACGTTACAGGTGATATGTATTACCATACAGCCCATGACGCGATGATGATTGGATTGAATATCGTGGATCCGGGCCACAATGTTGAAAAGGTGATGAAAAAAGGTGTAGCACGAATCCTTGAAAAAATGTGCCGCGAAAAGAACTACGATGTGGAATTCATTCCATCCCGGCTGAATACAGACCCTTTCCGTTTCATTTAAATAACACGAAAAAGGCAGCCCTCAGTGGCTGCCTTTGTTTTTGTGCAATCATTTCTTCACTTTAATCTTAGGTAAAATCTTATGCAATGGCGTTTTCTTTTCGGTATTCCAAGTCGATTCATCATTTGCTTCGTATTGCTCTAGAAATGCGATAACTTCCTTCGTGATCGGAGTTGGTGTAGAAGCCCCCGAAGTGACGGCAACCGTTTCTGCATCCTTTAGCCATTCAAGGTTCAGCTCGGAAATGTCAGCGATTCGATAAGCTCTCGTGCCGGCAATCTCTTGGGATACTTGTGCAAGACGGTTTGAATTATTACTCTTGGGATCTCCGACAACGATTAAAACATCAGCTTCGCCAGCTTGCTCGGCAACCGCTTCTTGGCGAACCTGTGTCGCTAAACAAATTTCTTTATGGACTTCGGCATGCGGGAACTTTTCCTTGACCTTATCCATGATATCCAAAACATCCCATTGGCTCATCGTTGTTTGATTGGTGACGATGATCTTATCACTATTCAAAGTCAAGGCTTCCACATCTTCATCCTTTTGAACCAGGTGAACGACATCAGGAGCAACTCCGACAGCACCCTCTGGTTCCGGATGGCCTTTTTTGCCTATATAAATGATTTGATAGCCTTCCGCTTGTTTTTCCCGAATTAAGTCATGTGTTGCGGTAACATCGGGACATGTTGCATCGAGCGTCACAAGACCTTTTTTCTCAGCGATCTTCCTAATCTCAGGTGAAACGCCGTGAGCAGTAAAGATGACGGTTCCGCTGTCCACCTGTTCGATGATATCGTTGCGGTTGCTTCCGTCCAACGTGATGATGCCTTCTTCTTCGAACGCATCCGTCACATGTTTGTTATGCACGATCATTCCTAAAATGTAAATGGGACGTGGCAAGGTTTTATCTAAAGCCGCATTTCGGGCGATGACCATGGCATCGACAACGCCATAACAATAGCCGCGCGGGGAAATTTTAATCACTTTCATCTATGTGTCCTCCTTCAAGGCAAGAAACTCCCACTTTTTATACCTTTCTATTATATAAGACCATAGATGATATTACAAAACATCATATTTACATAAAATCAGTTATTGGAAAATTTTTTGCAGACATTATATATAAAGCTTGGGGCCGGATGTTCTATCCCTTTTCGTTTCGGTACGAACTTGGGCGACGGGGCTAGCTTCTTTAGCTTTATCTTTTTTCTTGGAATCCGTTTTTACCTCACTGTTTTTTTGTTCCTCAACCTTTGGCCCGCTTTCAACGGAAGCTCCCTCGTCCTCGGTCTCACCGGCTGATGATATGCTCCTGAAAACTTTCCACATGGAAGGCAGATTTTTAATCACTGGCCCGTATTGTTCCACCATAGGCGTGAATTGTTCCGCCGCCTGCAACACTTTTTGCGTGTTGGAAAGCATATTATTAAGCGAATCGGGGTTTTTTAATGTTTCTAAGATACCGCCTCCGCTGCTTCTTGAAGAACTTTTGTTAGTGGAAGCGGCTGGCGCAAACAAATTGGGAGAAGCTCCTTTTTGTTTCGACTTACCGAGTATTTTTGACAATAACCCTTCTTTCTTTGCTGGCGGCATTTCCTGCCGCTGCGGTTGGGTGAAAGGGCCTCGGAAACCTTGAGGTCCCTGTGGCATCTGCGGTCTGTTTTGAACCATCGGCCGCTGCATCTGCTGATAAGGATGGGGAATTTGCCGTGGCTGTCCGAATGGAGCAGGGTGCTGCTGCATCCTTCGACCATTGGGTGGCTGAAAACCGGGTCCGGGTTGACGATTTCTATTTGGGAACATAGGTTTCACCTCCTCAGTTTTTATATGCGGTGTAATCTTCTATATAAATTATGCAACTCGGCAAAAAAGGTTTGAGGAAAGAGTGACTGGGCAGTTGTGAAGTAACCGGAAAGAAGGTAAGATGGTAACGGTAGTCTTTTAGCTCCATGTCTGCGGGGGATACGCTATGACCAGGACAGGGGCTTTTCGTTTGCAAGAGTCCATTTTAAGAGAACTAACCTCAGCGCATGCGCTTTTGTGATTTAAGTAAATGGGTCACAGGGAAAAAAGTAGATGGCCTGACCATTATGGGTCAATCCCTATTTTCTTCACGAGCAACCCAGGCGCTTGCGCTTTTTGAGTAATCCAGCTTCAGCGCCTAGCTCGTTGTGAAAAAGAAGATTGCCCTCACAAGGCAAAAAGCGCCTTATGGGACAATCCCTATTTTCTTCACGAGCAACCCAGGCGCTTGCGCTTTTTGTGTAATCCAGCTTCAGCGCCTAGCTCGTTGTGAAAAAGAAGATTGCCCTCACAAGGCAAAAAGCGCCTTATGGGTCAACCCCTATTTTCTTCACGAGCAACCCAGGCGCTTGCGCTTTTTGTGTAAAATTTATTATAATAATAGGACATGTCTAATGACTGACAGGATAAAGGAGTTTTTTGATGAAACAAAATCAATTTGAACGATTTAATTTGAAAAGCTACATTCTAGATGCGGTTCGTACTTTGGGGTTCGATAAGCCGACGGAAATTCAAGAGCGCGTGCTTCCGTCGCTTTTAAAGGGAAGTAGCTTAATTGGCCAGTCGCAGACAGGTACAGGAAAGACACATTCCTATTTGCTGCCGATCATGAACAGGCTTGATGCTGGTAAAAATGAGGTTCAAGCGATTATTTCCGCACCAACCCGTGAGTTAGCGAACCAAATCTATAAAGAAGCTTTGAAAATTGCTGACCATTTCCCTGAGGATGAGCAGATTCAAGTCCGTTGTTACATCGGTGGTACTGATAAACAGCGAATGATTGATAAATTGAAGACACAGCCACAATTGGTAATTGGTACGCCGGGCCGGATCAAAGACTTGGTTGAAGCTCAGGCATTACAGGTGTATACAGCTAAAATGCTTGTAGTCGATGAAGCGGACCTTATGCTAGACATGGGATTCATTGAAGATGTCGATTTATTTGCATCACGTATGGCTGAAAAAATTCAAATGCTTGTCTTTTCGGCAACCATCCCAGAAAAATTGAAGCCGTTTTTGAATAAATATATGGAGAATCCAAAGTATGTTCAAGTGAATCCCAAGCAGGCGACAGCTTCGAAAATTGAACATGTTCTTATCCCGCTCCGCCACCGTAACAAAGAGCAGTTACTTCATGATATAATCGTTCGTTATAATCCATATTTGGCGATTGTTTTCACGAACACAAAGAAAATGGCGGATCATGTGGCTAATTCCTTGAGCGAAAAAGGATTGAATGTCGGTCGTATTCACGGGGATTTAACGCCTCGTGAGCGTAAAAAAATGATGAAGCAAATCAATGATTTGGAGTATCAATTCATCGTTGCGACAGATCTGGCTTCCCGTGGAATCGATATTGAAGGTGTAAGTCATATCATTAACTATGAATTGCCTTCAGATTTGGATTTTTATATCCATAGGACGGGTAGGACGGCTCGTGCAGGATATTCAGGCATTGCCACTACCATTTACGATACTTCCGATGAAGATTCATTGAACCGCCTTGAAAAAATGGGCATTCAGTTCCGTGATGCCGATATCCAAAACGGTGATTGGGTCGATATCGACGAACGGAATAAACGGAAAAACCGTAAAAAACAAAAATCTGATATTGATGTTAAAGCGACCAGGCACGTCAAGAAGCCAACTAAAGTCAAGCCAGGATACAAGAAGAAAATTCAACGTGATGTGGAAAACTTTAAAAAACGCGAACGTCGTATACAGAGAAAGAAATAGGGGAGAAATCAGATGCTGAAGATTGGATCGCATGTTTCAATGAGCGGGAAAGGTATGCTTCTTGCTGCGAGTCAAGAAGCGGCTTCGTATGGCTCCAACACATTCATGATCTATACAGGGGCCCCTCAAAACACAAGGCGTAAAAAAATCGAGGATTTGAATATCGAAGCCGGAAGACTGCATATGGAGGAGAATGGAATCAGCGATATCGTAGTCCATGCTCCGTATATCATTAATATAGGAAATACCACGAATCCAGCCACATATGAGCTTGGAGTCAACTTCTTACGCAGCGAAATCGATCGGACCGAAGCGATTGGCGCAAGGCAAATCGTACTTCATCCAGGTGCGCATGTTGGTGCAGGAAGTGAACTGGGAATCAAGAGAATCATCGAAGGTTTGAATGAAGTGCTGACTGCCGACGATAAAGTTCAGATTGCCCTTGAAACGATGGCGGGTAAAGGTTCTGAATGTGGCAGGTCTTTCGAGGAGCTGGCGATGATCATTGATGGTGTGACCCATAATGAAAAATTATCGGTTTGCTTCGATACTTGCCATACTCACGATGCCGGATATAATATCATCGAGGATTTTGATGGCGTACTGAATGAATTTGATAAATTGGTCGGTGTTGACCGCATCAAGGTCCTTCACATAAACGATAGCAAAAACGAACGCGGCACGCGCAAGGATCGCCATGAAAACATAGGATTTGGTTATATTGGTTTTAAGGCGTTGAATGCTATTGTTCACCATCCGCAATTAAGCAGTGTTCCGAAAATCCTGGAAACACCTTATGTAGGGGAAGACAAAAAAGACAAAAAGGCACCATATAAATTTGAAATTGATATGTTCAAGAATAATCAATTTGAAGAAGATTTATTGGAAAAGATCAGATTCCAACAATAATCATAATAGAAAAGGACGATTCATTGATAAAGATGAATCGTCCTTTCATTTTGCATTTGGAGTAAGTATGCTCAAATAAAGACTGTCAGCAACAGGCTTAAGATCTTTAAAAAGTGGAAGTAAGGTTATTGAAGAGGGATTCTATCTCCCTGGCTGTGCTTGCTCCGGCAACTTTTGTAATTTGACCAAGTACGTTCTGTCTTTGACGTATATCAAAAATGTTAATATTTTTACCGGCTAGAAGTGCAGTGATATCCTGTGCCTGTTTTTGAGTGAGTGCAACCTTATGCTGTTTAGCAAGGGAAAGCAGTTCATCGGGGCGTATATTGTTGATTTTATGATTGACCATCATTTCAAATAATTTCAAACGATCTCCTCCTTTGTTAAAACATATGAAGGAGGAAGTCGTATTTGAACATGAAACTTCGTTTTGTTTAAGGTAAATTGGTTCAGATGACATTTTTTAGTATTCAGGGCGTATCGGCACTTGTTAAGAAGACCGGATTCTTTACATCTGGACTTCTTTGATTTATACTAACGATTGTTAATCGTAATGATTCTTAAAAAATAGGTGATCTCTTTGGATAATGTAGTAAACCCCATAGTTAAATTTGAAGATATATCTTACAAATATACAAAAGATCTAGTGCTGGAACATGTTTCACTTGAAATTCCTAGAGGGGCCTTCTTAGCTATCGTCGGGCCGAATGGATCTGGTAAGTCAACGCTTTTGAAGTTGCTGCTTGGTCTGTTCAAGCTTCAAAAGGGCAAAATTGAAATATTCGGGGAAGACATACGACGCTTTAAAGATTGGCATAAGGTCGGGTTCGTTTCCCAAAAGGCAAATTCCTTCAACTCAGGATTCCCTGCCACTGTTTTTGAAGTGGTACAGAGCGGTTTGACCAAAAAAATTGGCTTGTTTAAGTTTGCAGGCAAAGAGGATAAGCAAAAGGTGAAGAAGGCTCTGGAATCCGTGGATATGCTTGAATATCAGAACCGTAATATCGGGGAATTGTCCGGAGGCCAACAGCAAAGGGTATTCATTGCCCGTTCACTGGTCAGCGAACCGGAATTGATAATATTGGATGAACCCACGGTTGGCGTTGATTCAAAAAACGTCCATCAATTTTATGAAATGCTTGAGATGTTGAATAAAAAATTAGGAATAACCCTGATTTTAGTAACCCATGATGTTGGTACTGTGACCGATAAAGTCACACATGTCGCCTGCTTGAATAAAAAGCTTCATTTTCATGGGGATGCCCGTGAATATAATGAATTGGATGAAGGTGAGCTCTCGTCCATTTATGGACATGGGGTCCAATTTTTAAATCATGATCATTAATATGTTTTGGAGGATAGCCCAATGATATCGGGGATATTGCAATTTGAATTTTTGCAGAACGCATTCTTGACTGGAATCATCATCGGAGCGATTGCGCCATTAGTGGGCGTTTTTGTCGTGGTAAGGCGGATGTCGATGATTTCCGATGCGCTCAGTCATGTAGCGCTTGCTGGTATAGCGTTTAGTTTATTGCTGCAGAAGAGCTTTCTATCTTTAGCAGGATTGAATCCACTTTATATTGGAATGGCGTTTTCCGTAGGTGGTTCATTATTCATTGAAAAATTAAGAGGGGTGTACAAGCATTACCAAGAGCTTGCAATCCCGATCATAATGTCCGGCGGCATGGGTCTTAGTGTCATTTTCATATCCATTGCAGATGGTTTCAATACCGATTTATATGGTTATTTATTCGGCAGTGTCAGTGCCGTCAGCCGAGCGGACCTGTATGTCATTTTGGCAGTGGGGCTAGTCGTAGCCTTGATGCTTACCTTATTGTATAAAGAATTATTCCTGTTATCTTTTGATGAAGAGCATGCAAAAGCGTCTGGAATACCTTATAAAGCGATTCATTTTATTTTTATTGTCATGGTCGCATTGGTCATTGCGGCTTCCATGAAAATCATTGGCATATTACTTGTTTCTTCGCTCATGACGCTCCCGGTAGCAGCTAGTCTCCGCTTTGCGAAGGGCTTTAAGCAGATGATTGGTTATTCGGTATTATTCGGTGAAGTTTCTGTCATTGGCGGATTATTCTTATCATACAACCTTGACCTCGCTCCCGGTGGGACCATTGTAATAATAGCTGTACTAATGCTCATCTTGTCAATTTTGTTTGATAAGTGGAAAAATCGATAGATGGGGGGATGTATTTTGAACGTAACTACTGCCATGCAACTTTTAAAAGATAAAGGTTTTAAGCATACAGGAAAGAGGGAGGAAATGCTTCAGCTTTTCTCTTCCAGTGATAAATATTTAACGGCCAAAGATGTATTGGAGAATATGAAACAGGATTATCCAGGTTTAAGCTTCGATACGATCTACAGGAACCTTTCCTTATTTGTCGAACTTGGCATCTTTGAAGCGACCGAGTTGGAAGGGGAAAAGCGTTTTCGTTTTACATGCGGTCATTCTTCCCACCATCACCACTTCATCTGTTTGAATTGTGGAAAAACGAAAGAAATCGAACTGTGCCCGATGCAGGAACTTCAGGAAAGCTTGAAGGACTACGATGTTTCGGGGCATAAATTTGAAATTTACGGACGCTGTCCCGCATGTAGCGTATCTTTGGAAGCATAAAAACCATTGACCTCCAGTCAATGGTTTTTTCTTGTCTCATTTTATAGTCGCCACTTTCCCTGTCATCCAATTATTCACCCAGGCTGAGGCTTCTTGCCAATTGTTGACCCGAATCACTCTTTCAGGCACGGGATCTTGGTTGTAGGGGGTATTAAATAAAATCACGGGTATTTTACACTCTTCCGAAATCGCCACTGCGTTATCGTGCTTGTCCTCTAAAAAGAGATCGACTTCGAATTTTTTGGCTGCAGCAATCTTATCGTGTGAACCTACAAGTTCTATATGATCATATAGGACTTGATTAGTCGTGAACCAATCCTTCGTTACATCCAATAAACGGGTGCTCCTGGCACTGATGAAATAAAGGTTGGCTTGTTCTGTCCATTTTTCCAATACATCTTTCGCACCCTCAGCCAATAATGATTCGGAATAGATGAGAGGCTCGGTCTCAATGAACCATTTAGTGAAATCCTCTTTTGGAACATTCACGAAAGGGAATAGGTCATATTCGGTAATGTCTTCATAAGCTAAATTCAGCTGAAAAGCTTTATTTAAAAAGGGGACCATGGAATCCGGTCTTGTGACAGTCCCGTCTATATCGATGCCAAAACGTTTTTTCATGATGAATCTCTCCTCATTTTCAGGTACTTGTAATAGTGTAACATATCCCCTCATAGCTTTGGTAAAAACCCGTATTTATTTCCAAGACATGAAACCATTTTCACGATGGTTCCTGCAATTTTTACATACACTATAAATGCTTCACAAACGAAAGTGAGGGATGCGCGAATGGAAAAAGATCAATACTCCAGTATTGACGATGAAATGCAATTGGCGAAAGAGGGCAGTGAACCATCCGTTGTGGATGATCAGCATCATGAACGGTATTATAATGAAGATACACCTGAGGATGACAGACGATATGAAAGTCGTGGGACCATAACCAATATGGATAACCGGTATCAGGAAGAAACGTCTGCCGAGATTTCAACACCTCCTCAGCGAATCAGGTCATTTAGAAATGATGAGCCTGCAGAGGATAATGGTTCGGGGTTTGTGGCATCAAAAGGAAAAGCGATTGGTGTCATAGCATTGATCATCTCCATTTTATCGTTATTCATGATGCCTTTCATATTAGGGATTGTAGGTATCATTGTAGGAATCGTGGCCAGAAGCCGAGGATCGAACCTGGGTACTTGGGCCATCGGCATAGGTGCAGTCTCCATCATCGTTGCCATATTCATCCTGCCGTTCTTTTAGCATCATTTAACCCTTTGATGTCATTATGCATCAAAGGGTTTTTCAAATAAAACAAAAAAATCCCGATAATGAAAATTCGGGATTTTTTTGTTTTATTTATTTAGTGAAGCTGCAGCAGCGGCTTCGGCTCTTTGTTTTTCATAGTACTCTTCAGCGATTTTGTCAATTTCCTTTTTCAGTTCCTCGACCATCGTCTCTTCAGGTACTTTACGTACGATTTGACCCTTTCTAAACAGTAAACCTTCACCACGGGCCCCGGCAATGCCGATATCGGCCTCACGGGCTTCTCCAGGGCCGTTTACCGCACAACCAAGCACTGATACCTTGATTGGTGCTTTAACCGTCTGGATGTACTCTTCAACTTCGTTGGCGATGGAAATCAAATCAATCTCGATTCGACCGCAAGTAGGGCAGGAAATTAAAGTGGCCATGTTAGAAGCAAGGCCAAATACTTTTAGAAGCTCCCTTGCCACCTTCACCTCTTCGACAGGGTCGGCACTTAAGGAAACACGCATCGTGCTCCCGATTCCTTGACTTAGGATGGCACCTAATCCGGCAGCGCTTTTTACGGTCCCGGAGAACAGTGTCCCTGATTCCGTGATCCCAAGATGTAAAGGATAATCGAATGCTTTTGAAGCTTTTTCATATGCCTCGATGGCTAAATTGACATCGGAAGCCTTCATGGAAACGATAATGTCATGAAAATCGAGGTCTTCCAGGATCTTGATATGGTGTAAAGCACTTTCCACCATTCCATCAGCAGTCGGGAAGCCATATTTCTCGATGATTTTCTTCTCAAGAGAACCAGCATTTACCCCGATGCGGATTGGGATTCCTTTAGCCTTTGCAGCTTTCACGACTGCTTCAACCTTTTCACGGCGTCCGATGTTACCAGGATTTATCCTGATTTTATCCGCTCCGCCTTCAATGGCCTTCAGAGCAAGTTTGTAATCGAAATGAATATCGACTACAAGAGGGATGTTTATCCGTTTTTTTATCTCAGAGATTGCATCAGCTGCCCTTTCATCCGGACAGGCGACACGTACGATTTGGCATCCGGCTTCTTCAAGACGAAGGATTTCTGCAACCGTTGCTTCAACATCGTGTGTTTTTGTCGTTGTCATGCTTTGTACAATAACTTCATTATTGCCGCCAATCGTTAAGTTTCCGACTTTAATTGGCCGCGTCTTGGTGCGATGTATGATTTCACTCAAGTGGAATTCTCTCCTTTAGGAAAAAATCAGTTTTGATTTTTAATTTGCTTCTCTGAAATATTGTATCAATGTACATACCGCTTGACAAGGAAATAGGACGCATAATCTTTTTTCAATATGAGATATTTCCTATTTCAGGATAAACCAGGTACTTGGAAATCCCCTTTAATGGTTCTTGTGAAGGCGCAAAACCCTTTTGACAGTTATTTATAAACGGGAATCTTATATGTTTTGCCAATCTGCATATTTTCGGGCTTCAATCCTTCATTCAAACTTTGAAAGTCAGCGATGATCGTTTCGATTGGCTGATTGGATCCGTCTTTTTCCGTTTCAACAATGGAGAGTAAGGTATCCCCGGGTTTCATGGTGATTTCTTTATAAGCGACAGATGGTGCGGATGCAGGCTGGCTGGCCGGTACGGCCGGTTCGCCTGTAGAGGCCGGTGGATGGGAAGCCGGCAGGGTACCCGTAGTCAAATCAAAATAAATAATAAATAAAGTGAAACAGAATGAGATAAAAAGAAGTAGCCGTTTCAATTTTCCATCCTCCCAAGCTTGTCTTTAATTCATCATACTTGGAGGGGACAAAAAATATGCCTAAAAATGGGCGATTTTTTTCAAAATGGAAAGTGAGATTGACCAATCATATTTTCTATTTCGGTTGAGTAACATCCTTATTATTTGAATGTGTGCTAAGAAAGGAGCGAATTTCCTTTGGGGTCAGACCAATCTTTTTTGCCTCCATTATGAGTAACAACCACTGTACATCAATATGACTCTCCTTCACGTCTACCACCTCTTAAATACTATTTCAACCATAAGTATAGGAATAACTTGGTGAGTATTTTGTCGAATTAAGTAGATATAAAAAAATGATTACTGTAGTCATATGCGGGCTCGATTTTATGCAAAAGCAAAATGATCCGGACCAGGTGGGTCGGATCATGGTTTAGACTAATGAGTTCTATCTAAATTTAACAAGTTGATTGGAACGGGTGTGCGGGACTCCTGCTTAGAAAAGAGCGTCTAAGGGAGAACCTGCAGGCGCAAAGCGGACCGCCGGCGGAAAGTTAGTGCCCTATGTTCCAATCAACGTTCGAATTTTACAAACCCATAAAAGACTGAAGGCAAACTTGATTTTCATCGAGTTTGCCTTCAGTCTGAGTTCGAAACTTTTTAATGTCAATTTCCGATCTTATTGGCTGACGTTTCTTTAATGGATAAATATAACATCACCAATGTCACAAACCAGCTAATGATGGAAGCGAATGGTACAATTGCTTGAAAAGCATCCATGATGGTGAAGAATATGGTGGCAAGCGTTATGCTGTATGCACCAATTCTCCAAAGATGCCGATAGGAAAGAGGACGGCCAAGAGCATTTTTGAAAAAAAGACCGAAAGCGGCAAGGATTGTCACTTTAATGAAGATTCCGCTAGCAGTAAACAGGTATAATATAAGTAGAAGCAATGGAAGGATGATCGGCAGCACAGATTCAACTGAATCAAGCCAAGTGGATATTTCCCGATTATCTCCCTCCAGAACTGAATATGGAGAGGATTGCACGTTGCCTCCGGATACGAAAACCAGATCAGACTTTAAAAGCGCGACAGCCTCATCAGCTTTTGCAGCTACTTCTTCCGGGGTCAGGGCTCCCGTGCCATCTACAAAAATTTGATATCCGTTTTTATTCAAGCTAAATGGCTCATCTTTTTCAGTCGTCAACGTGCCATTTTTGATTTCAAATGGCGGTAAGTCTTCGGATACTGTTTCGTGCATGGCATCTATCCCGTCAACCACCATTGTACCGAAATAAAAAGCTGAAGGGAGAAAGGCGATGAGACTTATAAAGAAAACGAATAAAATCGTTTTCCCGATACCTTGGTTTTGAAAGGAAGCGATATCTTTAGGAGAATATAAGCTTACCCACAGTTGTTTGAATATGTTCAATGTTTTCAGCACCTAACTATATAAGATTCCTAACCAATTTTAACTATATGGGAAAAATAAAACAACCTGTATTCCGCTTCATTGGTTTCAACCATCAGTAATGAGGTAATTATGGAGTGATAAAGTCAAATGATAAATGAAATGAGAAAGGGGCGTTTTAGTTATGGATACACTATTTTGGATAATAATTACCCTCATGTTCATAATGGGATTTGTCGGTCTGATTTTTCCAATCATCCCAAGTGTTTTGTTCATTTTCGGCGGAATATTGTTATATGGACTATTTTATTCTTTTGAACCATTTGGCTGGTTTTTCTGGACGGTCCAAATTTTATTCGTCATCCTTTTATTCGCAGCTGATTATATTGCGAACATGGTTGGTGTCAAAAAGTATGGCGGCACGAAAGCGGGAATTTGGGGCAGTACGATCGGGCTTCTGGTCGGGCCATTCGTGATTCCGTTCGTCGGAATCCTAATAGGTCCATTCATCGGGGCATTCCTGGCTGAGATAATAGTACATAAAAAAGACCCGGTTACTGCTTCAAAAATCGGCCTTGGTTCCGTTGTAGGCTTTATAAGCAGCGTAATCACAAAAGGCATCATTCAACTTCTGATGATTGGATATTTTATATTCGTGGTATTCTCATAGGAAATATAATCGAAAAATGAAAAATTGAGGCATAAGGTTTGAAACGGTTACAAAAATTTGATACTCTATTGCTAGCGAGCTTTAGGTATCTTTCGAGAACTGAAGCCCTCAAAAAAACAGCTTACATAGGGAGGAATTTTATTATGGCTTTTGAACTTCCACAATTACCGTATGCATATGATGCATTAGAACCACACATCGACAAAGAAACAATGAACATTCACCACACTAAACATCACAACACATATGTGACAAACCTGAACAATGCGCTAGAAGGCAACCAAGAACTTCTAAGCAAAAGCGTTGAAGAAATCGTCGCTAACCTTGACGCAGTACCTGAAGCTGTTCGTACAGCTGTACGCAACAATGGTGGCGGACATGCTAACCACACTTTATTCTGGGAAATCCTTTCACCTAACGGCGGCGGACAACCAACTGGTGAATTAGCGGATGCTATCACTTCAAAATTCGGAAGCTTTGACAGCTTTAAAGAAGAGTTCGCTAAAGCGGCTACTACTCGTTTTGGATCTGGCTGGGCTTGGCTTGCAGTCAACAATGGCGAGTTGGAAGTAACAAGCACACCAAACCAAGACAATCCATTATCAGAAGGTAAAACACCGCTTCTTGGATTGGACGTTTGGGAACATGCTTACTACTTAAACTACCAAAACCGCCGTCCTGAATACATCAATTCTTTCTGGAATGTTGTAAACTGGGATGAAGTTGCAAAACGTTACAGTGCTGCAAAATAATTTGTAATTAAAAAAGACAGGATTCCTTTTGTGAAAAGGAATCCTGTCTTTTTTTGTTTCTTTTATCCGAACGGGAAATTAAAGAAAAACAATATAAAGGCAACTCGTATTGCTGTTTCGCCAAAAGAAGTGAAAGAAATTCACGAGTAAAATCTTCAAATTCACGAGTAAAAGCCTAAAACTTACGAGTAAAAGCCTAAAATTCACGAGTAAAAGCCCGAAATTCACGAGTAAAAGCATCGAATTCACGAGTAACGCACAAATTCAAGAGTAAACACTCCATTTCCTGAGTGAAATCTCGAAACTCACGAGTAAAAGCCTAAAACTTACGAGTAAAAGCTCAAAATTCACGAGTAAAAGCCCGAAATTCACGAGTAAACACTCCAAATTCATGAACATCTCCTTCGTTCTTCGCCAATCGAAGAGTTTTCTTTACACTTTTTTATTTTTCAAGTTCAAAAGGAAAACAGTGTAAGTGCAACTACTTCTCTGCCTTCGTCAATCGAAGAGTTTTCTTTACACTGTTTCTGTAATGGGAAAGGCTATTAAGGAAAACAGTGTAAGTGCAACTGCTTCTCTGCCTTCGTCAATCGAAGAGTTTTCTTTACACTGTTCCTGAGTGGAAAGTATATTAAGGAAAACAGTGTAAGTGCAACTACTTCTCTGTCTTCGCCATCCGGGCTCGCCAATCGAAGAGTTTTCTTTACCTTTTTTTACATAAATTCTTTTGTTTTTTCAAACACTAGAGTGGAATTTAAAGGAGAGTTAAAACAATGGGTATTTTAGAGAGATGGTTGGGTGAAGCGGGAGGGAAGAAGGATCTGCACCTCCTTTTGTTTATTGGCGGGCTGTACAGCCTAAGTATTGCTTTATCCAATACATTCGTTAATGTGTACTTGTGGAAACAATCCGGTCAAATTGTTGATATTGCCGTATATAATCTAACCGTGGTGCTTTTTCAACCGCTTACTTTTGTCTTTGCTGGCAGGCTGGCGAAAAAGGTTGATCGAATCATTGTTTTGCGTCTGGGTGTAATCTTTTTGGCCCTATTTTATTTATCAGTCCTATTGGTCGGCACACGTGCTACGGATTTTCTTTGGTTGCTTGGAGGACTGTTAGGAATCGGTTATGGGTTTTATTGGCTTGCCTATAATGTATTGACTTTTGAGATAACTGAACCGGAAACAAGGGATTTCTTCAATGGTTTTTTAGGGATTTTATCATCACTTGGGGGAATGGTCGGTCCGATTCTTTCAGGGTTCATCATTTCGAGACTAGAAAAATTCACGGGTTATTCCATTGTATTCGGATTGTCTTTGCTTTTGTTTTCCGTTGCGGTTTTTCTTAGCTTTTCGTTAAAAAGACGTCCAGCGCATGGCAGGTACTATTTCCTTCGGATATTGCAAGAACGGAAAAATAATCGGAATTGGCTCTTGATCACTCGTGCTCACTTTTTTCAAGGGTTACGAGAGGGCACATTCATGTTCATCATTTCGATTACCGTTTTCATTCAGACGGATAGTGAACTTGCATTAGGGAGCTATGGTCTGTTAAATTCGGCCATATCATTCGTTGCGTATTTTTTTGCTTCACGGTATATAAAACAGCCGATGCGAAAAAAAGCAATTCTTATTGGAGGAATCCTGTTGTATGCAGGTGTCTTATTGATTGCATTTGATATCACATTCGGGAAGCTTCTCATTTATGGGGCAATTGTCGCTACAGCTTATCCTATTCTTTTGGTCCCTTATATATCATTGACTTATGACATTATAGGCCGCGCTTGGAAAGCAGCGGAAATGAGGATTGAATATATCGTTGTCAGGGAACTGTTCGTTCATATTGGAAGGATTGTATCCATATCAGGATTCATACTTTCCGTCATGATATTCGACCTAAAGCAATTATTGCCGATTTATCTGTTAATTGTCGGTGCTGGGCATACCGTGATATATTGGTTTGTACGGAAAATCGATATCATTGACCAAGATTGAAAAGAGGCCTTAAAGGCCTCTTTTCGATATACATGACTTACGGTTTTAGGATATATGAGCCGTAAGTCACTTTTTATGTAAAGTTCGTTAGATGTTTAATATTTCTAGAACACTAAGGTAGAAAAAAATATAAATGTTCTATAGAATAGTATAGGACCTATTATGACTATGTAAAAAGGATGTGTGGCTTAGTGTGAATAAAAAGAAAAAGAAAAAGACGCATGTGCCTTTCAGATTGAATATTCTTTTCTTTTTAGTGTTTGTTTTGTTTTCCGCTTTAATTTTACGCTTGGGTGTTGTACAGATTGTTTATGGTGATGATTACCGGCGTGAGATTGAAAGAACAGAGGAAGTGACCGTGAATAATTCGGTGCCCCGTGGGAAAATGTATGACCGGAATTTAAAACTGATGGTCGATAACCAACCACTGGATGCAATTACATATACACGAAAGCAAGGTACGAAACAAACAGAAATGGTGGAAACGGCTGAGAAACTCGCGAAGTTGATCGAAAAGGAAACAAACAAAGTGACTGAGCGCGATAAAAAGGATTTTTGGATTTTGAAAAATCCAAAGCTGGCCGAGAAAAAGATTACGGATAAAGAACGGAAAAAAGTGGAAGAGGGCGAGATGGAAGAAAGTGATTTGTATAAGCTTCAGCTTGATCGGATTACTGATGAAGAAACAAAGCTTTCTGAAAAAGATCTGGAAGTCCTTGCCATCTACAGGGAATTTGCAAGCGGATATGCCCTTACCCCGCAAATTGTGAAAAATAAGAAAGTAACAAAAGAAGAATTCGCCAGGGTGAGTGAAAACCTTGATTCTCTCCCAGGGGTCGATATATCTACAGATTGGGATCGTTTTTATACATATAATAAAACACTTAAATCTGTATTGGGTAAAGTTTCCTCATCTGAAGAAGGGTTGCCTAGTGAAAGCTTGAACTACTACCTTGCACGTGATTACAGCCGGAATGACCGTGTAGGTAAGAGTTATATTGAGGCGCAATATGAAGATATCCTCCAAGGGCAGAAAGCGAAAGTAAGGAATGTGACCGATAAATCAGGAAATGTTGTCGATTCCGAAGTGATTACTGAAGGTTCGCGAGGAAAAGATCTTATATTGACAGTTGATATGGATTTACAGCTTGCAACAGAGGAAATCATTGAAAAGCAATTGATTGCCAAGAAAAAAATGGGCAACACTAAGTTCTTGGATAGAGCTTTTGTCGTTATGATGGATCCTAATACAGGGGAAATTTTAACGATGGCGGGCAAGAAATATGAGAAGGATTCAAAAACAGGGAAATCTTCCATAGAGGACTTTGCATTAGGGAATATTACGACTTCCTATACAATGGGCTCCTCAGTAAAAGGCGCAACTGTTTTGACTGGTTATCAGCAAGGAGCCATTCAGCCAGGTACATACTTTTATGATACGAAGCTGAAGATTAAGGGTACAAAGGAAAAAGGCTCATATAGTAACTTCGGGAACATTAATGATTTGACTGCCTTAAAAGTATCCTCGAACGTTTATATGTTCAGAACGGCAATTAATATTGCAGGTGCGCATTATGTGCCGAATGAGCCATTGAATATTAGTTCTAGCGCCTTTTCGACCATGCGGAATTCATTTGCCCAGTTTGGCTTGGGTGTCCGCACGGGGATTGATCTCCCGAATGAAATGAGTGGATTCAAAGGTTCGGAAACGTCACCAGGTAAGCTGCTTGACCTCGCTATCGGACAGTACGATACGTACACACCGATGCAGCTTGTGCAGTATGTTTCAGCCATTGCAAATGGCGGTAACCGTATGAAGCCGCATATGGTTAAGGAAATCCGTGATCCTGTTGATAATAATGAGGAATTGGGTCCTGTTGCCGAAGACGTTTCACCAACTGTCCTTAATCGTCTTGAGATGAAGGAAGAATGGATAGAACGTGTGCAGAGCGGTTTCGAGAAAGTTTCGATGGAACAAGGCGGAACAGCTTATACTTACTTTGGGAATAAGTCATATACGGTAGCGGCTAAAACCGGAACGGCGCAAGCGTTCTATGATGGTCCGAACCGAGCGGATTATAGCGAACCTCAAGATACGATGAATATCACGTTGGTCGGCTATGCCCCTGCTAAAAATCCGGAAGTGGCTTTTGCTGTTGTTGTCCCGTGGGCTTATCAAGGACATTCGGGCCATAGCATGAGTAAAGAGATAGGTGAAGAAATTATGGATACTTATTTCGAACTGAAAAAAGAACGGGCTAAGAAGGAAAATACCGAAACCTCGACTGATTTGAAAGTGGAGAATGGTAAAGACGTTCAAGAGGACCAGGCTGAAGTTAGGAAAAGCCAGGAAAATGAATAAAAGGTTAACACACGTTTTTGGGTAAAACCGAAAACGTGTTTTTTTTGTCATAAAGTAAAATTGCTCAGTGGTGTCATGCTATCAGTATGCCTCGACCTTTGCACTTTCCCCTTATGAAAAAGACTTATAATCACTTCAGTTGGAGTTGGAGTAATTTTCCGCTCATGTAAACAGCCACTGGGCACAAAATAAGAGAGTGATTAAAGTATTAGATACTGTTGTTAATTACTTTCTGACTACCTTTACAATATATAAACAATTATTTACTGAACATTTACAATTGCTTTAAACGGAATTTACAGTCTGAAAGTATGATGTGATAGTAGGACAAAATATTCATACAAAATTCTTAGGGGGATATACAAATGAGACGTTTCAAATTTATGGCAATGACTGCAGTAATGGGTGGAGTAATCGCAGTGGCAGCTGGATGTGGATCTAATGATACTACAAACAGCGGTAAAGGAAATGAAACGGCTTCAGATCAACTCAAGGGCGAAGTGATTATGGATGGTTCATCGACTGTGTTTCCAATCATGGAGGCAGTTGCTGAAGAATATATGGCGGAACAACCTGATGTTAAAGTATCTGTAGGATCATCGGGAACAGGTGGCGGATTTAAAAAATTCATCGCTGGTGAAACGGATCTAAGTAATGCGTCCCGACCAGTCAAAGACGAAGAAAGTGCGTTACTTGATGAAAAGGGAGTTAAGTATACAGAAATGAAACTTGCGTTTGATGGTATTTCTATCGTTGTCAATAAAGATAATGAGTTCATCGATAAAATGACAGTTGACGAACTAAAAAAGCTTTGGGTTGACAATGGCTCAGTGAAGAAATGGTCTGATATACGTCCGGAATGGCCGAATGAAGAAATTAAATTTTACTCTCCGGGAACTGATTCTGGCACATACGATTATTTCAACGAAGTTATTTTAGAGGAAAAACCAATGGTCGAAAATGCGACTCTTTCTGAAGATGATAACGTTCTTGTACAAGGGGTCGAAGGTGACAAAAATGCGATTGGTTTCTTCGGATTTGCTTACTATGCAGAAAATAAGGATAAATTAAAAGTTGTATCCATTGATAATGGTAAGGGTGCTGTTGAGCCTACCCATGAAACGATTAAAAGCGGAGAGTATGCACCACTGTCTCGTCCTCTGTACACATATGTATCCAATAAAAGTGTAGCTGAAAAGGAACAAGTGGCTGATTATACTCAATTCGTCATTGAAAATGCTGGAGAGCTTTCTGAAGAAGTAGGCTACGTCAGCTTACCTGAAGAAGAGTACAAGAAGGATCTTGAAAAATTGAATGAACTAAAAAAATAATCTATTTAACAGGCTGCCCAATCTCTTCTTATAAATAGAGGGATTGGGTAGCCCCTTAATATTGCGTGTCTGAATGGAGGATACATGTTGGAACCGAAACAAACAGATACCTATTCTGTACAGCGATTGATTCTAGAAAAGAAAAGCAAAAAAAGATGGAATATAGAGAAATTCATTCCTAAGCTGTTGTTCCTTACAGCAGTGATTTCTGTATTTATAACCATTGGGATAGTCCTTACGTTGATTTTTGAAACTTTTATATTTTTTGAGAAAGTGTCCATCGTGGAGTTTTTAACAGGACATAAATGGTTACCCTTTGCATCCACGCCTTCCTTTGGGGTTATGCCACTTGTTGTTGGAACATTAAAGGTAACGGTAATAGCGGCGATAGTTGCAGTTCCGATAGGTCTAGCAACCGCCATTTTCTTGAGTGAATATGCATCTGAGAAAACACGGAGAATCATTAAGCCGATTTTAGAAGTTTTAGCTGGAATCCCTACTATCGTTTACGGCTTCTTTGCCTTAACCTTTGTAACGCCAGTATTGCGGGATATATTCCCTTCCCTTGACATGTTCAATGCCCTAAGTCCTGGGATTGTGGTAGGAATCATGATCATGCCGATGATTGCCTCTTTATCGGAAGATGCACTTGTCTCAGTACCGAAATCGATTCGTGAAGGTGCGTATGCTCTTGGTGCTACGAAACTGGAAACGACGATTAAAGTGGTATTACCAGCGGCTATGTCCGGTATCGTTGCTTCAATTGTCCTGGCTTTATCCAGAGCTATTGGAGAGACCATGATCGTAAGTGTCGCAGGTGGATCGACTCCAAGTATGAGTATGGACGTCACAAATTCTATTCAAACGATGACTGCCTATATCGTACAGGTGAGTACTGGAGACGCAGGGTATGGGACAACGATTTACTACAGCATATATGCGGTTGGAATGACACTGTTCGTCTTTACGCTTATTATGAATCTATTGGCGCAGTTCATCTCCCGCAAGTTCAGGGAGGAATATTAAAACATGAAACTGATAAACAAAAATCATGTTGTAAAAAAAATGCCCACTCGGCTGGCGGTTAACTCGATATGTAAAGGCTTATTCTTCTTAGCAACTTTATTTGGCCTTCTGGTATTGGCCATCTTATTTTATCGGATATTGACTCAAGGAATTGGTCATTTAAATTTTGATTTCTTCCAGAATTTCGCTTCTAGGAGACCGGAAGAGGCTGGTGTAAAGGCAGCTCTTATCGGTTCGATATGGTTAATGGCCGTCGTTACCCCAGTTTCCCTTCTTCTCGGTGTGGGAACGGCGATTTATTTAGAGGAATATGCACGAAAGAATTGGATCACATCTTTTATAAAATTGAATATATCAAACCTGGCAGGTGTTCCGTCAATTGTATTTGGATTGCTCGGTTTGACGGTTTTCGTTAGGGCTCTAGCCTTGGATCGCTCCGTGTTGGCAGCAGGTTTGACGATGAGTCTACTCGTCTTGCCAGTCATCATTGTTGCAGCTCAGGAAGCCATTCGTTCTGTACCGCGTGATTTAAGGGAAGCTTCTTATGGAATGGGTGCAACGAAATGGCAGACGATTTTGAAAGTGGTTCTTCCAGCTGCGATACCTGGTATTTTGACAGGTGGAATACTCGCTTTATCCCGGGCGATTGGGGAAACGGCACCATTAGTGGTGGTTGGTATCCCGTTGTTCATCGCCTTTTTACCGCAATCGGTCATGGATACATTTACGGTGCTACCGATGCAAATCTATAACTGGACATCCCGGCCACAGGAAGAATTTCAGCAGGTTGCGGCTGCAGGTATCATCGTTTTACTTGCTCTGTTAATTTTAATGAATTCGATAGCTGTCATAATCCGTAACAAATTCCAGAAAAGATACTGATTGGAGGAAGGAAAGAATGAATATGACATTAACGGGACCCAAAAAGGCTCCAACAGTTGGAATAGAAAATGCAAATGCAGATTCCGTTTTCTTAAAAGAAACGGTGTATGAAACGTCAGATCTCAATTTATGGTACGGTGAAAACCATGCTTTAAAAAATATTAACCTGGATATGTATCAAAATGAAGTGACCGCCATTATCGGGCCTTCAGGATGTGGGAAATCCACATACATCAAAACATTGAACCGAATGATTGAGCTAGTTCCGGATGTGAAAACGACAGGCCAGATTAAATATAGGAACAGAAATATCCTCGATCAGTCCTATAAGGTGGAAGATTTAAGGACACAGGTGGGGATGGTCTTCCAAAAGCCTAATCCCTTTCCTAAATCAATTTATGAAAATGTTGTATACGGACCAAAGATCCATGGAATTAAAAATAAAAAAATTCTTGATGATATCGTTGAAAAGAGTTTAAAAGGAGCAGCCATTTGGGATGAAGTGAAAGACCGTCTGCATGAAAATGCATATGGACTTTCAGGTGGACAGCAACAGCGCCTTTGTATTGCCAGATGTTTGGCAATCGAACCAGATGTCATTTTAATGGATGAACCGACTTCTGCCCTTGATCCGATATCCACCTTGAAAATAGAAGAACTGGTTCAAGAACTGAAAAAGGATTTCAGCATCATCATCGTTACCCATAACATGCAGCAGGCTGCGCGTATCTCTGATAGAACGGCCTTCTTCTTAAATGGGGAAGTCATCGAATATACTGATACAAACACCATCTTCTCTAATCCGAATGATAAAAGAACAGAAGATTATATTACCGGACGTTTTGGCTAATGAAAAGGAGATGCGACAATGGTTGTTCGTGAAAATTTTGAGCTTCAATTAAAAGAATTGCAAGAGAAAATAGTGAGGTTGGCTAATTTAGCTTCAGGTGCGATATCAAAATCATTTACCGCACTGGAAAACAAGAATGTTGAAGAGGCTCTTGAAGTTATTGATGATGATACAATAGCTGATTTACTAGAAGAGGAAATTAATGACTTTGCAATTTTGCTGATTGCTAAGCAGCAGCCGGTTGCGATTGATTTAAGGCGTATCATTGCTGCCATAAAAATAGCTTCAGATATTGAAAGGATGGCGGACTTTGGCGTGAATATCGCTAAATCAGCCATCCGAATCGGTGACCAGCCATTTATTCTGCCATTAACACCATTAAAGCAGATGCATGATATTACATTAAAGATGATTGAACTTTCGATAGATGCATTCGAGAAGGAAGATGTGGTTCTTTCAAGAGAAATCATTGAAATGGACGATGAGGTCGATCGCTTTTATGGAGAGATGATTCGAAGTCTCCTTCGACTTTCAGATGAAAAAAACCTTCAGCAGATCACACAACTTTCTTTAATTGCCCGTTATTTAGAAAGAACGGCTGACCATACAACGAATATAGCTGAAAACATTTATTTTCTGGTAAGAGGGAGATATATTGGCAGGAATGAATGAACCCTTCCTAATTTAAAAAAGAGAGGCTTTTTCTCGGACATCGTCCATTTAAAAGTCTCTCTTATTCTTTAATGGGTCAAAGTATTGGCCAATTGTCTATATGTCATATTATTAGTAACAACAAACTCGCCGATTTGTATTTTTTTTGAGAAATCACGGTTATTCATGTAAGCTTCAATTTCAACAGCATCATCGATGATTTTTTCCTTGGAAAGGCTATCGGCAATTTCGGTTGCGGTCATATTCGTTTTCACTTTAATTGTATAGGTGACGATGGAGGGATTTTTTTTGAAGCCTCTTTCTCCATTGAATCCTTATCCGGATCCTTTGGTTGGACGGTTTTTTTAGCTTCCTCCTTAGGAAGTGTAACGACGAATCCCTTCTTCACGAGCAATTCCTTAGCTTCCTCCGCAGTAGGGGTGGTGCCTTCGAATAATCCGGTGCTATAATGAAAGCCAGCAAAGATTGTTGTGGTAAAAATGATACCGGCGGAAAGACCTTGCAGTCTTGCTTTGTTCATTTTCATTCACCCCCTTTGCTGCTCGAGCACTGAAATGGTTTGTTCCTTCGTTAACGAGGATTGTCTAGCGATCTGGTCCAAAGAAAGTCCTTGATTATATAAAGATAGAACCTGGCTTTTTAGAATTTCATGAATGGGTTCGATATCATTGGGATTGACAGGTGATCTATCCTTTACAGGGGGAACAATGTCGTCCTGGATAACGAATTCCTCTTCAAGAATCTTAACCTTCATCTTTAATTGGTAGATATCCTGCATATACGTTAGTGTCATCTGTTCTAAATCTTCTTCTAATTTGGCAACTTTATCTGTACCGAAAAAGGAAATGATGAGAAGGACAATCGCTAATGAAAAAAGAAGGATGATAAGTGTTTCCATAGTTTTCACCTCAAAAGATAAATTTCGACAATATACTTATATTTTACACATAGTTTAAAAAAGTTGGAGATTTTCATATTCAAAATGGGCCGTATATTTCATTTATGGACTGTTTTTTAAAAAATATTGTCGAAAATCCTTATGAACGTCTTTGAAGAAAAAAAATTAGGTATTAAAATGGGAAAAAAACCTTTGAGAGATAACATACATAAAATTCGACAAAAAGTGTTTATTGTCCATCAGCCAATTCAGTGCTAACATAAAGATAGAATAAATCGAAAAAACAAAATATTTTGAATAGTTAAAAATCGGTCGACCTATAAGAAAATGGTGTGCGGATTCTAAAGTGGATTGTTTCACTGTCAGCGCCTAACGATAAGTTATATAAGGATAAATAAAGGGGAAGGGATGATTATTATGAATTCACTATTCGCGTATATGCCGCAGGATAACCAGGACATATTTCGTAAGGGTCTAAAGGCTGGACTATGGATGGATGAGAGTTTTGATTGGTATCCTGAGGAAGATATGATGAGTCATCCTAATGGAGAGATCCGGACACTTTCACAAACATATACTCAAGGGAAGGTGACCTTTTCGAAGTTCACGATTAGGAATACCTCATTCGAGACTAAGCGCCCTAAAGTGTTTTTTCACTATGAAAACGCTTTCGAGAGGCAGGCAGTAGCCTTTTACAGCCCGAATGAACGGGCGATTTTACATGTAGCCCCTCAATCGATTGCCTTATTGGGTGGATTGGTGAAAGGAAAAAGCATCTCTCAATATTGCATCCAAGGTAAGGGAAGCCTTTATCAAGAGGGATGCTTCAAATCATTGAAAGAAGGACTCCTTGCTTATTCACCGCTCGCCAAAGGGGAAGTTACCAGCGTGTTTACGTTAGAGACGGAAATCTTACCGAAAGAATGTGTGGAAGCTGTGGCTTGGGTCATTCATGCTGAAACGAAAGAAGAAGCGAAAGTTATAAATAATCAGCTCCTCCTGACGATGCAAAACGTAAACAATTAAGAATTCAAAAAAGTTAATGTTGGATTTCCCAAAAAACATACTAGCAATTCGCATTGAATAATGATATTATAGAAAAGTCCTATGTGAAAATGTCAATATGTTTGGAGGGAAATACACAATGCGCGTGAATATTACATTAGCTTGCACTGAATGTGGAGACCGTAACTATATTTCTAAAAAAAATAAACGTAACAATCCAGACCGTCTTGAGCTTAAAAAATACTGCTCAAGAGAAAAACGTAGCACGACTCACCGTGAAACAAAGTAAGCAACAGGATTTTTCCTGTTGTTTTTTTTATTCATTTTTTTAATTCCTTCTTTCTCAATTTCCTTTAGTGAATATTTTCAGAAAGACTAATGATTCGGCGATTTCCGACACGGTATTTTCGAAAATGAACAAATATTATGAGATAATGATAGAAGTAGACTAAAGGAGTCGGAAGAGATGAGAGAAAACAAGAATAAGCTCCGTCAAGAAGTTAGGTCCCGTTTAATGGAGCTGACTAAAGAGGAACATGAAGAACTATCGAGCAGAATCGCTGAAAACTTATTTTCACTGGAGGAATGGAAAAAAGCTGAAACAATTGGCATCACCATCTCAATCCCGCCTGAAGTTCCAACGGTACGGATCATCGAACAAGCATGGAGTGAAGGAAAAGAAGTGGCAGTACCAAAATGTGATCCAGAAAAAAAGACAATGGAATTCAAAAAAATTTCGTCCTTCAATCAGCTGGAGTCTGTTTATTACGGGTTGCTAGAACCAGTGGCTGATACAGCCAAGGCTCGCAAAGAGGAATTGGATGCAATGATCGTACCCGGTCTTGCTTTTACCAAGGAAGGGTATCGCCTAGGCTTTGGAGGGGGCTATTATGACCGTTTCCTATCCTATTACCGGGGAGATACATTGGCACTTACATATGAGCTTCAATTAATGGATGAACTCCCGATAGAGGTTCATGATATAGCGGTCGGCAAACTCATTACCCCATCCAGGGTTATACGCACATACGCCCATTAAGAAGAAGTTTATTAATTATCACTTTTAACTCATAAAAATCCTGTCCTGTATCAAACTATTGATAGGAGGGATTGTTATGCTTCGATTAATTATTCAAATCTTCTTGGTTGGTTTAGTTGTTTATGCAGGTTACCAAAACCGGTACCGCCTGATAAATGTTGTGCTGTCCAACGGCATACTGAGAAGATTTCTAGTGACTAAATCCTTGGATATGCCAATGTTCAGGGATAAAATGATGCAAAGCATGTTCACTCAGACCAAATGAGGATGCCGGCATCTTTAAAAGGAACCTGATCAGGGGTTCCTTTTTTATTTATAAGGATAGGGGAGAGTGGATTTTAAACAGTCTCCTTTTTACTTTTTACATGATTTCGTCTATAGTTTTAATTAAAGAAACAGGAATTTTAGAAGCTTAAGTTTCATTGGAAAGTGGGGAAGGTATTGGGATTTAAAGAGGATTATTTGTTTTGGGAAACCATAAGGGAGCTGTCTGCCCATTATGATTATCGAATGATCACTGTCACGGAAAACCATCAGGAGATTTGGCTTGAGAGCGATAAGAATAAGGAGTTTCCAGTCATAAGATTTATTCGACATGATTTGGATTGGGCTAATTGGCTGAAACGCGATATCGACCGAACATTGCATAATGGGGAAAGGATCAGAAGGAAATTATACAAGAAGCCCATAAACATATTAAGTATCTATGTTAGTAAATTCGCCCCGGTGGATGATCATGACTTTAGTTCACGGGTGGCTTCCTTAAAAAAAACGAATGTTCACACGTTTCTTCTAACGTGTGAAAACTTTCATGATTCGTTGCAAAACCTTGAACTTGTTTTGAAAAAACCACTTTCAATTCAAATTCTTGAAGAAAATGAAATAGATGAGGAAAAGGTCCTCGCAGTAAAGAAGGCCGCCATCTCGGAGTCAGTCAAAAAGGCTAAGGCAGAGCAGAAGGTATTTCAAAATGCCAATAAGCCATTCTTTACATATATATTCATGGCGATACAAATAGCAGTGTTCGTCTTGATGGAGTTTAATGGGGGCAGCACCAATTCCAAAACATTGATCGAGTTTGGCGCTAAATTTTCCCCTTATATCATGCAAGGGGAATGGTGGCGGTTCTTTACACCGATGATTGTCCATATCGGGTTCATTCATTTACTGATGAATACATTTTCGTTGTATTTAATCGGAGCTGAAGTTGAAAGGATTTACGGTAATGCCAGGTTCCTTATCATCTATATATTCGCTGGTTTCACTGGAACTTTAGGCAGCTTCATCATGACCCCGAATCTTTCCGCAGGAGCGAGTGGAGCCATTTTTGGCTGTTTTGGAGCACTTCTGTACTTTGGCATCGTCTATCCGAAATTATTCATGCGCTCGATGGGCTCATCGGTGATCGTGTTAATCATCATTAACTTAATATATGGTTTCACCGTTTCGGGAATTGATAATGCAGGCCATATCGGAGGTTTGATCGGAGGGTTCTTGGCTGCTGGAGTGGTCCATCTGCCAAAATCCAAGAATATCTTTCGGCAGCTGGCTTTTCTGATAGGGACGGTAATACTGACCTTTGCCCTGCTGCAATATGGTTTCAATCATCAGGAAAGTGCAGCTATAGATGATAATACCATGGCCATGCTGGCCCAAAAGTATATAGATGATGATGAAGAGGACAAAGCGGAAGAGATGCTATTCAAATATGTGGATGCAAATCCTGAAGCACCGCTATCGCTTTTTATGCTAGGAAATTTATCTTTTGATAAAAAGGACATATACAAAGCTAGGGATTATTATGAAAAAGCGATTGAAAGTAATCCGGATTTGCATGAAGCCCATTACAATCTTGCTTTAGTCTACATGAATCTCGAATCATTCGATCAAGCTAAGGAGCAAGCGGATAAGGCTATTGAGCTTGCCCCGGATAATAAGTCATACACTAAACTGCTGGCGAAAATTGAAAAGCAACTATAACTTTTGACGCAGCATGATTGGGGTACCGTCTTTCAGGGTAAACAAGACAAGTATTTCACTTTGATTCTTCGCCATAAGCAATAGGGGGGTGGTGCTGCCTTGTGGACTCACAGTGGATCCATCCTCCTTTTTTATTCCCAACACATAATTTTTGTAAAGTCCTTCCCATAGTTTTCCCACAATTTCCTCCCGTTTGAATTGGGGGAAGGCAGCAAGCCATTGATTTTTCTTTGAGGGCAAATCTGTTAAAGAGATGATATTATACTGTTCCAGATTAAGCTGAAAAGCTTGACCTGCTTTCTCCAAACCATTTCGAACCGTTTGATCTGTCAAGCCGTCCAGCGTTTTTTTCCACTGAACCTGTTCTTCTGAAAGTGGACGGTGGAAAAATTGAAAAACCGGTGTCGTTACTGTATAGAGTTTATCTTTACTGAGCTGCTGGGCACTGGTGAAAATTGTGTCACTCGGATGAACCTCGGCATAATGAAACGTTACCGCTTCATAACGCCCACTCTCGGATTCTTTAGATTTCGCTTTTTGAGAGAGTTCTTGTTTATTTTGGCGCCAATTTTTTAAAGCTCCTGCCAATTTTCCATTTTTGTATAAAAGCGATACGTCCTGACGTAAGTAAGCAGGCTGGTCCAAAGAAGAATCCACCCTCCAAGTGATGGTATAGGTGGAATCCCCGGTACCCTTCGGTGTCAGATGGGTGGAGGCATGTTCAAAATGGAGCGAGGAATCGATGGGAAAAAAAATGATGGTTTCCTCTGTCTGTTTATGATTTGATAAATAAAGGATGACAAAAATGGTGGTTAAAACCAAAAAGACCGTATACTTCAATTGTACTTTCATTTTTCCCCTCCGTTTTCACGCGTGATGAATGCATTAAAAACATTAAGTTGTTAAATCAAATCGAAAGAGTCCACATTCTTGATATTTCATCATATGAATACAATTGGACATGTATGAGGGGGGATGGGGGAAATTATCAAAGGGGAAATGGGCGCTTGTTACAAAGAGGCTGATTCGATATACTTTCCTATAGAAAAGAGTAAAGAGGTTTACTATGAAAACATATTATGATCTTCAACAATACTTGAAAAGATTTGGTACATTTATCTATATTGGTGATCGCTTAGCCGAGCTTGAACTGATGGAATCCGAAATAAGGGAAATCCACCGTATGCAGATGATGGATACGAAAGATTATCAAATGGCGATCCTTTTAATTAGGCAGCAATTGTCTCTTGAAAGGGAAAAACAGAAAAAAAATTGATAAAAAAGGTGAGAATGATGGAAAAGTGGCTGATGGGTGTGGATTTAGGCGGTACAACTACCAAACTGGCTCTGATCAATCTTTACGGAGAGATTATTCATAAATGGGAAATCGGCACGGACATCTCCGAAAAGGGAAAATTCATTACGATTAACATTGCCAAAGCAATTGATGCGAAGCTCGTGGAACTTAATGAACCGAAGAGTAAGATAGTAGGGATAGGGATGGGTGCTCCCGGGCCTGTGAAATTTGTTAACGGTTCCATATATGAAGCCGTCAATCTAGGCTGGAAGGACTATCCTTTAAAAGATTTATTGGAGGTGGAGACATCTCTTCCGGCTGTGATCGATAATGATGCCAATATGGCAGCTTTGGGAGAAATGTGGAAAGGTGCCGGTAATGGTGCCAAAGACCTCGTTTGTGTAACTCTAGGAACGGGTGTAGGCGGCGGTATCATCCATAATGGGCAAATTGTCCACGGTACCAGTGGGGCTGCTGGAGAAATAGGGCATATAACGGTCGTAACGGACGGAGGGGCACCATGCAATTGCGGTAAGACTGGTTGTTTGGAAACGGTTGCTTCGGCAACGGGAATCGTCCGTATGGCTTTAGAGGCCTTGAATACCGCCGATGAACAGTCAATGCTTCAGCAGAAAGTCGAAGAGGGAAATGCGGTTACTTCCAAACTGTTATTCCAATGTGCTGCAGCAGGTGATTCTTTGTCCAAAGCTGTGGTAAATAAGGTAGGCAATTACTTGGGGCTGGCACTATCACATGTTGGGAATGTCATGAATCCAGATAAAATCGTCATTGGTGGGGGCGTTTCGCAAGCGGGAGACATTTTGCTTGATCCTGTCCGTTCTGCCTTCGGAAAGTATGCATTCAAACGGGTTGGTAAATCAACGAAAATCAGCCTGGCCACACTAGGCAATGATGCAGGGGTAATAGGTGCAGCCTGGCTCATTAAAAGCCAACTGAATACGTGATCCCTTGCTGCCCTGTGGCAAACAGGGTTATGAGAAAAAGATGGAATTTTCAAAAAAGTTACCCGTTTTGAGGGGTGGGGGTCAATCGTTCCTGCTTTTGCAAAGGGGGGAGAACCATGACCCATGATTGAGGCGCTCTGCATCATGGCTCCAGCGCTTTTTCGATGAGGAGGGACCAGGATTGAAAAAGGTCTTCAAAAAACAGGGATATTCATTGTTTTGGGTCGTATTGATTTCACTTTGGCTTAAAACATATATTGCTTATAAAACAAGTTTTGAGATAGATATTGATAATTGGATCCAGGAGTTCATACTATTCATCAATCCTGTCAGTTTCCTCTTACTTACTCTTGGCGTGAATATATTTTTAAAAGAAAATAGAAGGACAGCATACTTATTGATCATGAGTTTTTTCATCACCTTCGTCCTTTTTGCCAACCTTGTTTTTTTTCGCTTTTTCAATGACTTTTTAACCATTCCCGTTCTTTTTCAAACGAGCAATATGAACGACCTTGGAAGCAGTGTACATGAATTGATCAATCCGAGTGACCTTTTGTATTTTGCCGATATTCCGGTCTTGATGCTTCTGCTGAAATACAAACCAAAAACATTCCATGAATGTCGATACAATCCCCAGGACCGTAAATTCTTTTTGTTAATGACTTTGGGAGTGACATTTTTTAACTTAGCTTTAGCGGAAGCGGTTCGTCCTGAACTCCTGACAAGAACGTTTGACCGCGAAATCCTCGTTAAGAATATCGGTACGTATCATTATCACGTTTATGATGCAATATTACAGACGAAATCATCAGCTCAACGGGCCCTTGCGGATGGCAGTGAATTGTCGGAAATTGAAAATTATGTCCGTGCGAATCAAAAAGAGGTTAATGATGACCTTTATGGTCTGGCAAAAGGCAAAAATGTGATCCTAATATCATTGGAATCCACTCAAAGCTTTGTCATCAACAAAACTGTCAACGGTGAAGAAATCACTCCTTTTCTGAACCAATTCATTAAAGAGAGCTATTATTTCAATAACTTTTATCACCAAACTGGCCAGGGGAAAACATCCGATTCAGAATTCATTATTGAGAATTCCCTCTATCCTTTAGGTAGGGGTGCAGTATTTTTCACTCATGCCCAAAATGAATACAAAGCCACCCCCGAAATCTTAACGGAAAAAGGTTACAATACGGCTTCCTTCCATGCCAATAATAAAAGCTTTTGGAATCGTGACATAATGTACGCTTCTCTTGGGTACCAACGGTTTTATGATAGTGATGAATACAAAGTCTCTGAAGGGAATTCCATTAATTGGGGTTTGAATGATAAATCGTTCTTCAAGCAATCAATCTCTCACTTGAAGCGGTTGCCTGAGCCTTTTTATGCCAAGTTCATAACGTTAACCAATCATTTTCCATTCACTTTGAATGAAGAAGACCGGACATTGGAACCATACGATTCGAATTCCAAAACATTGAATCAGTATTTTCCGACCGTACGTTATACAGACGAAGCCTTGGAACAATTTATCGGTGATTTGAAACGTGATGGATTATATGAGGAGTCCATTATTGTCCTATATGGTGACCATTATGGAATTTCGGAAAATCACAACTCTGCCATGAGCCAGTTCCTTGGGAAGGAAATCACGCCTTTCGAATCCATCCAACTTCAGCGTGTACCGTTCATCATACATATCCCTGGGCAGGAGGGGAAAACGATTTCCACCATTTCCGGCCAAATTGATGTAAGGCCGACTCTCCTTCATTTATTGGGGTTTGAAAATGATGATTATATCGAATTCGGCAAAGATCTATTTTCTGAAGAGAAATTAGAATTCACCGTTCTTCGCGATGGCAGTTTCATCACAAAGGATTATCTCTATACGATGGATACCTGTTATGATAAAAAGACCGGAGCGGCGACTGCAAAGGATTCATGTGAAGAGTATTTGGATAAGGCAAAGCAGGAGCTTGAGTACTCCGACAAAATCATTTATGGGGATTTGCTCCGATTTTATGAGCAACGTTGAAAAAGGAAACCTGGGGCAATCCGGGTTTTTTTGTTTTTTCAGGAGAATCAGTAGCATTACAATTATGAAACACGTGAGACTTCCTGAACATCTTTCTGTTTTTCGCTTCATAAAGATAAAACAATGAAAGGGGCGGAGGCTGAATGAAAGTTATGAGCAGAAGCGGGGATGATTTGGCATATTACAGTCAATTGTTCCAAATTCCTCGGGTTTTGATTGAGGATGCCAATCCCGCCATTACCGGCGGGGTTTTGCCAAATGGCATGGAAGTACAGATACCTGGGTACATTGTTCAGGAAGAGTCCCGGTTAGATATCGATTTTGCCGAAATCGCTTTACAATATCACCTGCCCATCGATGGGATAATATTGTTGAATCAAGATGGACAAAAACCTTTTTCCGTACCCGTCCGGGTGATGAATCCCATGATTGTCACCGACAAGCCCTATGAATATCAATCACTTCTTGACGATCTTGATATTCTATCTTTTCATTACCCCTTTATTAAGGTTGAATCGATCGGGAGGAGTGTGTTGGGGAAAGAACTACTTGAGGTAAGAATCGGTCAAGGTGAAAAGGTCATACATTATAACGGTTCATTCCATGCTAATGAATGGATCACTACGGCGGTTTTGATGAAATGGCTGAATGATTTTCTGCTGGCAGTAACGAATGATCGTACACTATGTGGAATGGATTGTATGCCCTTCTATCGGGATATGACCATTTCGATGGTTCCAATGGTGAATCCGGATGGAGTCGAGCTTGTCCTAAAGGGGGAGGAGGCGGCAGAGGGGAAGGTTGATGTTTTAAAAATTAATAATGGCAATCCTGCCTTTTATGCTTGGAAAGCCAATATCCGCGGTGTAGACCTGAATAATCAATATCCTGCCAATTGGGAGATTGAAAAGCGCAGAAAGATTCCGAAAGCCCCTGCCCCGAGGGATTTTCCAGGAGAGACCGCGCTATCAGAACCAGAAGCATTGGCCATGAAGGAGCTGGCAATAAGACGGAATTTTGAAAGAGTGCTTGCACTTCATACCCAGGGAAAAGAATTCTATTGGGGATATGAGGGCCATGAACCTGAACAGGCAGCGAATGTTGCGAGGGAGTTTGAGGAGCGCAGCGGATATCGGGCAGTGCAATATGTTGACAGCCATGCCGGGTATAAAGATTGGTTCATTCAGGAATTTAAACGCGGCGGATTCACAATCGAACTGGGAAAGGGCATCAATCCGCTTCCGCTATCCCATTTGCCTGGTATATATGAAGATTCTGTCAAGATTTTGATGGCAGGCCTATATATGTGATGCATCCTCCTAAGGAATTTACTTCCAAAAAAATATAAGATCATTATCCGCCACATTTTCTCTTTTTTACTTTATAATGAAAGAGAGTAAGGATTCGATTGGACAGTCCTTACTCTCTTTCTAATGTCTCGCTCACATATGCCAGGCGTTTTAGTTTTGAAGTGGGAGGTGTGTGGAGATTAAAGTATCCAAAGCGGCACTTTGTATGCGGCTTTCCATTTGTAAGATGTTGTGTTTCGTCCCATTAGTTATCTCCACTATCCTTCTTATCTCGGCTTGTGAGCCTTCCAAGGACCTTAGTAAACCCGTAAAAGATACGGAAAAAGAACACTCTCAATCTAACCTGGAAACTTCAGTAAGCAATTTAAAGGTCCCGACTGCAGAAACGGAAAAAATCGAAGCCATTTTTGGATGGCTCGATTCTAAAACCATTTTATATTCTGTGAAGCGGGATGGTAATGAATTATCCCAGTTGATGTCATGGAATTTGGAAACGAATGATACTTCCGTTTTCTATCAGCCGGCTTTTGCGTTTTCTGAAGTATCGATCAGTCCGTCTGGTACGCATATTTTGTTATCGTCCTTAACCTCTTCGGATAAAGCATCAATCACAATACTCGATAAAACGGGAAATCCATTGTATTCCGTGGCGATCCCAGCCTATGAATTAGCTTATGAGTGGAATTCATATAAAGATGGCCAGTTGTTTGTATCGAGTTTTAATGAAGATTGGACATACAGCAGTTATGTGTTGAATCCAGATGAACAAACTATGGAAACTCTGGACTTTCCGCAGCCCTTTGCTCAATGGGCAAGTGAAAATGAATTGATGTTTCTGGATTGGGACAAGGAAGAACCTGCTTTGACGGCTCCCCTAGAAAGAAAAGCGCTGAATGAGGATGGAGCGGACAGTCTTATGCTCGATGTCATTCACTTTAAAAAAATGAAACAAGCGCTGATGACGATTCAAGTGGAGACAGAAAAACAAGATCGGGGTACATATGCATTTTATGATTCAACAAACAAGCCGATCTTCTCTTTTTCCGTGCCGCTATTGAAAAGCTTTTCAGATTGGGTGATTCCATCCTATGATTTCATTGAAAGAAACAAGGAATTCATAACGTTCATTCCTAATGAATCAAAAGATGCGGACCAATATGAGGGAAGGTTTACCTTAACTAAATTAAATTGGGAAAAAGGCACACAAGAAGAATTGATGAAGGACATGGAAAATGAACCATTAAGCTGTTCGCTTGATGGCAACTTCTGCTTATATGGATATCAATTTGAGAAAATCATTGATATGAAAACCCATCAAATACAAAGATTGTTCAAACAAACATGATGACCTAAAACAAAAGCTCGCCGGATGGCGAGCTTTTTTCTTCAATGGGCAACAGGAAAACCGCTGTTGATGACAGTCATGACAGTGAACCAGCCAAACACGACTGCACTGCCGGCTGCAAAAATGAATCCTAAGAAGTTTCTCTTTTTTAATGAGGTAAACACAGCTGCTACTCCTAATATAGCCACAAGTCCGAAAACAACCATTAATATCATGTCAAAACCCCCTTTTTACGTAATGAATACCTAATCCCTAATAATATACCCAGAGAATAAAGCAACTACCAAAAATATGTAGAAAAGATTGCATTTGTTAATATCTTAATATTTTTTCAATTATTTGTCGAGGTTTAATAGGTGACACTTCTATGACTTGAGTAAACTGGATTAACATTAGCAGCTTAATTAGTGTAAGATGAAGATAGAAAATCATATTGGAGTTGATGGAAATGAAATGGAAACAAATTCCTCTAGGCCCGCTGCAAACGAATTGTTATGTAGTTTCCGATGGACAGGATTGCATCATTTTCGATCCGGGTGAAGAGCCACAGAAAATCATACAGTACATACAAACAAAAAATTTAAAGCCTTTGGCGATTTTATTGACACATGCACATTTTGACCATATCGGTGCTCTTGATGCTATTCGGGATCATTATGGGATACCTGCCTATATTCATGAAAAAGAGGCCAAGTGGCTGCTTGATCCCGCGTTGAATGGTTCCCAAAACTGGTTCCCTGAAAATCCGATGCGAATGAAGCCTGCCGATCACATCCTGGCAAATGAGCAGGAGCTTACTATTGGAGGATTCACTTTCGAAGTATTCGAAACTCCCGGACACTCACCAGGGAGCGTTTCGTATTATGTGAAGGAAGAACGTTTCCTCTTTTCAGGGGACGTCTTGTTCCAAGGAAGCGTTGGCAGAACCGATTTAATAGGCGGAAGCGAGGCAGTGCTGTTAAATAGCATTGAAACGAAGCTGCTGACACTTTCTGATGATGCTATCGTTTTTCCTGGTCATGGGCCTGTCACGACCATTATGGATGAAAAGAATACGAATCCCTTTTTGAGATAATGACTTTTGCAGGTGCCATATGGCACCTGTTTTATTTTTAGCATTTTATAATGTAAAAATATTGAAATGGGTCATTTCCGCAACTATACTGAATATAAAAAACGTTTTGACACTCACCGTTAAAAGGCTTAAAGAAATTTCTCGGGTCTTCCTAGTGTGGATGACTCTTCAGATTCTGCTCTGAAGTAAGATGCATATTTTACTATTTGCTGTAAACTTTCATTTTTTTTAATGGTGGCACTCTTAAGAACTGTGAGATGAAAAATTGAACATTTTGTGAACCTTAAATTTGTTTTCGTGTATGATTGTCGCTAAAAAAACTTATTTATGTGTTTTATTAAGAAAAAGGAAGGTTTAATTTTCAATATGATGGAAGAACATGGAGACGGAGGCTATTGTGTTGGAAAATCACTTGAAGGAATTGGTTGCAGGAAGCCCCCAAAAAAGAATTTCCTATCATGACTATATGGATGCTGTTTTATATACGCCAAATATAGGCTACTATGCACGCGCAAAAGAGAAAATTGGCTCAAGAGGGGATTTTTATACGTCTGGCAATGTTGGGGATGCATTTGGGAGATCACTGGCCAGGTGGTTCGTTTATTTGATAAAAAGGTGCGGAGTTTCACCAAGAATCATCGAGGTCGGCGCAGGGGACGGTAAGCTGGCTTATGACATTCTCGTTTTCATAAAAGAAATGGAACCGCAGATATGGGACTCTCTGACTTATATCCTTGTGGATGGCAGTCCATTTCATAGAAAGGTTCAGCAAGAACGAATAGGGATGTTCAAACAGGCTGTTTCTGCCGCCAGTTTAGAAAAATGCACGAATGTAAATGGAATCGTCTTTTCAAATGAACTTTTCGACGCCTTGCCTGTACATGTCATTGAAAAGTTTAAGGGAGCCCTGGTAGAGGTATTCGTCACTGAAAAAGAAGGCGATTTGATAGAAGTGAGGGAACCTTTGGACAACCCTGACATTCTATCTTACCTTACAGAACGAGCTATCACCTTAAATGAAAATCAACGATACGAAGTTCCGCTAAAAATGGTCCATGAATATGAGAAAATCGTTTCCTGTATCGAATCGGGTATTCTCCTTACAATTGATTATGGCTATACCGAAAGGGAATGGAAGGAGCCAGCTCATCTTCAAGGGAGCTTGAGGGGCTATTATCAGCATCAAATGATTAAAGATGCACTTATGTATCCTGGTGATATGGATTTGACGACACATATCCATTTTGACACATTAATCGAGATTGGAAAAAGAAAGGAGCTTTCCAATCAGGGACTTTTTCTCCAAAATGAATTCTTGCTTAAAGCAGGGATACTAGAGGAATTGAAGGACCATCAAGGAACTGATCCATTCTCGAAAACGGCAAAGCGTAATCGTGCAATTCGGGGGCTAATCGTTCCAGGGGGATTTAGTGAACATTTCAAAGTGTTGCTTCAATCTAAGAATTTAGCAGAAGATGTGAGGATCTTTCCTGAATGGTGACAAGTAAAAACCCATGAATCAAAATTCATGGGTTATGTAATATTGCTTGTTCTTAATGCGCAGTACCCGGAGTCATCATAAATACGCTCCAGTATGAAAATCCTGCAAAGAAAACGGTAAGATAGGCGCCGAAAACATAAATATACATGCGCTCAGATAATTTCAAATAACTTAAAAGTACAAAAAAGATCGTTTGTGCAAAGAAAAGCAAAGACGTTTGATGCATATGGCCAAGATAAAAGAAAATTGCCATAATTCCTGTCCAAAATCCACATACTCTGAACATGCGTTCCACCCGAATCCCTCCTTTTGTCTAGACGTGTACATTCTAAATAATTATAAATGAAATTGTAAGGTAATGTAAAGGATGCCTTTTGTTTCTATGTGAGAACCGAAGCCTGGTATGAGCATGCTGCACAATTGGACATCATATTTTCTAATTCCACAATATGGACATTCTCAAACAAGGCTTCGAACATTCCTTCTAAAAATGAGTTGTGCATGGAGCAGATTGTTCTTGGCTCCACTTCAGCAACTTCCTTAAACGGGCAATTGAAGATACGGAAGTATATTTTATTTTCTTCTTCGCTTGCTTGTATTTCAGGAGATAACCCTGCGATGGTAGCCGCATTTTTAAGCATGTTGACCTTTTCCCCAAAACCAAGTTGATCGATCGATGTCGAATTCAGGGCTAGTTGCTGATTGATCAATTCCTCCCCGAATGCTTTTCCCGTTTCATAAAATGCCTGTTTTCCTTGTTCCCCTAATGTCATCATCGTCTGGATGGCAATCCTTGAAAGCAGCTGATAGTTCCTATATGGAAAATGAAGCTGAATGACTTTATCAGATAATCGGTAAAGTCTGCTGGGACGACCGCCTTTCCCGGTCTTTCGGGCATCCGAGGTCAACATATCGATATCCTCAAGTTTTGACAAATGCAGACGGGCAACATTTGGGTGGATGTTAAAAGAATCGGCGATTTGCTGTACCGATACATCACCATGCTTGTTCACAATATGCTGATATATATAATATCTGGTGGGATCAGCTAACACGTTTGTTATTTTTAACGTTTGTTCCATTACACCCTCCTGCTATTCCATAGTTTAACTATGTCCATTATAATGCAGGCAGAAAAAAATGGAATAAGAGAAAGGGCAAACACCCTTTAGTTTAAAAAATGTTCACAAATAAAGCGGATTAATAAGCAAAAATATATACAATAATTGTACAAATGTTATACAATCATTATATAGATTATTAATGTATACAAAATGTGAACGGGGAGTGATTAGTATGGCACAGTTAACCTTCTTTTCGTATCCAAGTTGTACATCTTGCCGCAAAACAAAAAAATGGTTAAGGGCCAATCAAGTTTCCTTCGATGAGCGACATTTATTCAGAGAGACTCCAACTGTAGCAGAGTTAAAAAGAATTCTTGAATTGACATCGGAAGGGCTTGATGAAGTCTTAGCAACAAGAAGTGAAGCATACAAAGACTTACAAGTTAATATTGACGAAATGATGCTTTCTGATGTAATCCAATTATTAACAAAAGAACCGAAGTTATTAAGAAGGCCCATTCTCATAGACGGGCAAAAACTGGTGATTGGTCATAATGTAGACGCATTAAGAAATTTGGTTTCCCGAAGGCTTGATTTAAAAATGAGCATGTGAGATGATTCTCGAAGTTTTTTCGGGAATTTTTTTTTTTTTTTTCTGAAGCAGGAATTTGTCGTGGATTGTCGAATCCATACAACAAGAAACATAGGAGGTGATGAATGAATTGATATCGATTGAAAAGACCGCAGAAAAAATACTGACCCGTGCTGTACAGGAATCGGCATCGGATATCCACATTTTTTTTCGCAGGGAGGGACCTCTCATCCAATTCAGGATAGACAATAAGCTTGTTCCAAAGGAAACACTATCATTCTTTGAAGCTGAGAGGCTGATCGCCCATTTGAAGTTCCTTGCCTCGATGGATATAGGGGAGAAAAGGAGGCCACAGAGTGGTGCCATCACCATCAATTTGGCTAACCAGGTGGTCGGACTCCGCCTTTCCACTTTACCCACCGCCCATCTCGAAAGTTTGGTCATCCGCTTAATACCCCAACAGAATATCCTTCCTCTAGAACAGTTATCCTTATTTCCAAGCACCGTTCAAAAATTGATTGCACTCCTGAAGCATTCCCATGGCATGCTCATATTTACCGGTCCGACCGGCAGTGGAAAAACCACGACACTATATTCCCTGCTTCACCATGCCCATGAGATGATCAATCGAAATATTATTACACTTGAAGATCCCATTGAAAATGTATCCGAAAAGGTATTGCAAGTCCAAATCAATGAAAAGGCGGGCATTACGTATTCTGTCGGTCTAAAAGCTGTACTGAGGCATGACCCTGACGTGATTATGGTAGGGGAAGTCAGAGATGCAGAAACCGCTAAAATCGCAGTGCGTGCTGCATTGACCGGTCATTTGATACTGACAACCATGCATACAAGGGACGCCAAGGGCGCCATCTCCAGGTTACTGGAATTTGGCGTCAGCTTGCTTGAAGTTGAACAGAGTTTGATTGGCGTGACAGCACAGCGGCTGGTTGAATTGCGATGTCTTCCATGTAAAGGGGACTGTGCTTTAGCTTGCAAAATGACTGCCAGGAATAAAAGGGCAAGTGTTTATGAATTGCTATATGGAAAAAGCCTGGCTGAGGTTCTCCGGATAATGGGAGATGAAAAAGGAAAGGCAACGGTCAGCTACCGCCAATTGAAGGATGAAATCGGAAAAGCGGTTGTGATGGGTTATGTGGATTCCGAGGAATATGAACGGCTGGTATACGATGAAACCAAAAAGTAAATGGAAGGTAAAAGAACAGGCGGTCTTTATTTCGAAGCTAGGTGAATTATTGATTCATGGTTATCCTTTGGCGGACGCTTTACATTTTCTTGAGTTTCAGGAATCAAAGAAGAAAGCGGAAGACTTCACTCAGGCTAAAGCCGATTTAAGGAACGGTTACCCGTTGCACATGGTGCTGACCCATCTTGATTTTCATCCGCAGCTTGTAAGTTATATATTTTATGGAGAACAGTATGGCGACCTGGAACGGGCGTTGAAAGAAGGAGGGCGATATTGGAAGAAAAGAACCGAGGATATGGATAAAGTAAAAAAGTTAATGATGTATCCCGTATTCTTAGTCTTTTTTGTAAGCATCGTTTTTTATATTCTTCAGAGTGTTCTCCTTCCCAAATTCCAGACAATCTATTTCACGATGGATGTCGATCAGCATACTCTCTTAAAATTAATGTCAGCATCCACATTCATTCTTCCAGCACTCCCCTTCTTTTTACTCGGATTGCTCCTAATCTTGTATGTACTCAAACGATTTTGGTTTAACGGATTGTGCCCATTAAGGCAGCGAAGGATTTTGATGGGAATTCCGATATTCGGGACCTTCATCAAATTATACGAAACTTATTTTTTTGCTAGCCAATTCAGTGGCTTACTTTCCGGAGGGCTATCGATAAACGATAGCATCAAATTATTCTCGATAAATCAACAGCAGCCTTTTTACCAAAAACTATGCAATATCATTAAGGATGATCTGATCGAGGGCAGATCACTTGAAATGATTTTTCGGGAGCTCCCATATTTTGATGTGAATTTACCGGTGGTCGCTGCAAATGGTCAAAAATACGGCAGACTTGATGCGGAGCTGCTTCATTACAGTCGTTTTTTACTGGAGAAAATTGAAGAGAGAATGAATGCAATATTGAAAATCATTCAGCCTCTTATGTTTTCACTTATAGGTCTTTTGATCGTATCCATTTATTTGGCAGTTTTGCTGCCGATGTTCTCACTGCTCGAAGGTATATAGGATTTCATTTTTGTATTCCGGAGGTGAAAATGCTCGAAGGTCATCTGGTATTCAGATGGTTTCAGGAGCATGATGATATGTTGAAGAAAGTGATGAATGAACGAGGTTTTACACTAATTGAGATGCTTATTGTTTTACTGGTAATATCCATCCTTTTGATTATAACGATCCCCAATATCACGAAGAACCAATCTACAATCCAGTCTAAAGGATGTGAAGCATTCGTGAAGATGGCCCAAGCACAGGTACAGGCTTATGAGATCGACAATGCTAAACTGCCCGGAAGTATCGGTGAATTGGAAAGTCAAGGCTATCTCAAACAGACATCCTGTCCTAATGGGGATGAACTTAGTTTGGATAGTAAAGGAAAGATAACGGTCGTTGAGTAGGAGAGAAGTGAATATACGGCCTTCCAATGGGGGGTATACATTATCTGAAACCCTCATTGTCCTCGTTATTTTTGTACTTCTGATTTCCATCGGTCCTAATCTATATCCTAGCTTCACTAAAGGAATGGAAAATAGGCTATTCCTTTCTCAATTCCATGAAGATCTTTTCTATGCACAACAGTATGCCATCAGTCATGAGAGCTTGATTTACCTCCATATTGATAATACCAAAAAGGTTTATACCGTTTCGTCTTATAAGGAGGGGGTCGTTCTTGAGAGAAGCATACCAGAGGATATACAGTTTTTAAGTGGCACTTTGGGCTTCAGCTTTCATTTTAATCAGTATGGAAATGCTTCAAAAGCCGGAACGATTATGATTGACACCTCAAAGGGAAAGTACAAGTTGATCCTCAATATCGGTAAAGGGAGGTTCAGGATTGAGAAATTGTAAAGGTTACGTCTACCTTGAGCTGATAGCCGCATTTGCCGTTTGTATATTCCTGGTCCTTGCCATTTTACCAATTCTTGAAGAGTTATTGATGCATCGGAAAGATATTGCCGTAAGGACAGAAGCCCACCATTTATTATATGAAAGATTGACGGCGTTCATGGATGGGGAGATACAAGCAGTTGGTCAGGAAATCATTTATAAAAAAAAATCCTATGAATTGGTTTGGAAGGACCATGGGGATATCCCGGGAATGATTGAAGGGTGTATACGTTATGAAGATGAATCGGGTAATCTGGAATCCATTTGTGATGCTGCGAAAAAATGATGGCTTTACGATGATCGAAATGCTTTTTTCTTTAATGATTTTAATGACGACGTCCCTTTTTGTTCTACAGCTTTTTTCTATCATTCACACCCAGATGGGGTCCGTTGATAAATTGCACCCTAAAGAGTGGGAGGTCTTTACCATGCAAATGAAGCAGGAGGTCCGGAGTTCCAAAGTTCAGGATGTAATGGGAAATAAATTATATTTGCTTTCAGGTGAGCAATTATCATCGTTTGAACAATATGAAGATAAGGTCCGAAGACGAGTGAATGGAATGGGGCATGAGGTCATCTTGCAGAACATTTCGGAATTCCGGGTTGAGAAGGATGGCGGTGTCATTGTTATAAATATAACGGATAAAGCAGGAACTACTTTCAGTCGAAGATTTCACCCTTTCATTAGGAATGTTACGAAAGTCGATGAATAATCAAAAAGGAGTCGTTTTCCCGATGGTCATGATTGTAGCGAGTGTTTTCATCATGTTCACGATACTAATGATAGACCAGTTTATCATTGATAAAAAGTTTTATAAAGAAGTGGAAGAATCGCTTGTGGCCGACCATCTTGTCCATCTAGCCATCAAGGATGTGACGGCAGAGTGGGGCGAAGAGATCCCAAAAATCATCCAAGGTGAAATTTCATATCCCAATGGTGTGGTGCGGTATTCTTTGATGAAACAAGAAGATCCTTACGTATTTATCGAGTTTTCTTCCACGACTAAAAATGGCCGTGTGGGAAGGGTCATCATTCAATACGATAAAGAAGCGGGGAAAGTGAAAGAATGGTTGGAAAAGCAGGCTGTGTAATGCGTAAAATCAACACTCTTTTAAACGACGCGACAGGTTCACGTGTTCAGGGACCAAGCGAAGGAATAAAAGGAGCGTAAACCGGGCATAATTTGCATAGGGTGATGATTTTATATGTCTACAAATGCTTATATTAAATATTTGACGCAGCAGCTTGTCGAGTATTTTAATCTGACGAAAAAAGAACGAAAAGAAAAGCGCCGTCACAGAAAAGAGGATAAAACTCATGGTATGTCCCATTGGTTTGGCATTGTCCCTTTTGCTTTGTCGATGTTCGTAAGGAAAAATATCAAAAAGTGAAACAGATGTCCCGAACTTAGGACATCTGTTTCTTTTCGTGCTTTACTTATCCCAACGCCCTATCTGAAAGGTAAAATAATCCTCCGTTGATGATGGATATTCTGATGTTGGGTTCATATTGAGCTTTTAGTGCTTCTTTCTCGGTATAATAACTCTCACTTTTTTCGTCCATATCCTTGTAAAAATGCTCCAATAAATTCAAATCATTCTGCCAGCGCAGCATTGCTTCCTCCGCCCAGGAATGGTCATCATCCTCGAAACTGGTCCTGATGTATGTATCCAGTCTTGCCAATCCACTCTTGGGCATGATCAAAGGTGAAAGCGTAAAGGAGTAATCCGGTATTTTTGGGGTGACCTTTACCGGTAAAACCCGATGGTGAAACCTTTCCATGATTTCACCCGAGATTAAATTCAATCCGATCGACATGAAAGTATCTTTTTTACGGTCGCATTGATAGGATATTTTCACATTCAGGGTCAGCCAAGGAAACAAAGGATTATTTCCGCCGCCTTTTGATGGAGGAGTATCCTCAAAAAGTCTAGTATAACCTGCCAGCTTTTTGGTTGATTGAATAATCTGATGAAGGCGTGGGGAGCCAAAATGAATCATTTCTCCCTTTAAATCGGATGGAGCTTGTTCTGGATCGGTAATGAAAGTCATCTGTGCTGGGTTTGGAACGCCACCTGTTTTTTCTAGATAATGCCAATAAAAGGGTCTATTCATTAATTCTTTATCCATTTCAATCGTCAATTGGACTGTAAGGTGGGTTGGTGCATTATCCAGTATTTCACAATCGTTGGCCTTAAAGTAAGTTATTAAAAAATCATGAATTTCCTGTTGCTGCATGAACCTCACCTTCCTTCATTGATTGAGCGAATTGGATTAATGATGAAAAATTATCCATCTTGATTTTCATTTCGCCCTCTGTTTTGGACTCGCCGACCACATCGATTAAATATTCTTCAATGTTGTTAATATCCAGTTTGGTTAGAATATCATCCAATTCTCCAATTACTTTTTCGAATAAATTAATTTTTTCGTATAGTAACTTCAGAATATGTTCTTCTACTGTATTTTTCGTGGCAAAGTTATAAATCATCACATCTTCTTCCTGGCCAAGACGGTGAATCCGTCCAATTCTCTGTTCGAGCCTCATGGGGTTCCATGGCAGGTCAAAATTAATCAAGTGATGGCAAAACTGAAGGTTTATCCCTTCCCCGCCAGCTTCTGTTGCAATTAATACCTGGATATTCTTTTGGAATAATTCTCGCATCCAGTCTTTCTTTCCACGCTTAAAACCGCCCCGGAAAGGAACCGAAGAAATTCCATTCTGCTGTAGGTACCATTGGAGATATAGCTGAGTCGCCCGGTATTCGGTAAAGATAATCACTTTGTCATCAATTTTCTTGATCAGTTCCAAAGCTTTTTCAGCCTTGGAGTTCTGAACTGTTTCATTCACTTTAGAAAATAAATCATCAAGCTTTGCCAAATAGTCAGGGGAAGGCTGATCATATTTTTCTTTCATATTCTTTAATGTATAAAAGACCGCCTCTCTGCTGCTGCATGCTTCCCTTTGAAGAGTGAGAGCCGAAAAGGCGCTTCCTTTTGATCCATCCGAAATAGGCTTGAATTTGGAAACAGCATCGTACAATGCCTGTTCCGTTGGAGAAAATTCAATGGTGATGGTTTCCACATGCCGTTTTGTCCATTCAATGCCAGTATCGGCCCGCCGGTTTCGAATCATGACAGTATTGACCAGTTCCTTTAGGTGTTCATCTTCAATGATGTTCCGGCCTTTCCCTTTATACTTTTCCGAAAAGAGTGAGGCATTTCCCAAGTGGCCCGGTTTCAATAACGAAACGAGGTGAAAAATCTCCTCGACTTTATTTTGAATCGGTGTGGCTGTCAGGAGTAGACAAAATTTCTTTTTCAGATTTTGGACGAATTCATAGTTCTTCGTCTTATTGTTTTTAAGTTTATGAGCTTCATCAATAATGATGAAGTCATATTCCTGAGTGAAAATGATATCTCGATGTGGAGCGCGTTTCGCTGTATCAATGGATGAAATGACAACATCACAGGAGTCCCAAACATAACTTTTTCTCTGAACGACTGCCGGAATATGAAACTTGGTATTCAATTCAAAAGCCCATTGTGTGACAAGGGAGGCTGGAACAAGGATCAATACCTTTTTTACTAGGCCTCTAATCATATACTCTTTTAGGATCAAGCCTGCTTCAATTGTTTTTCCGAGCCCCACCTCATCAGCTAAAATGGCCTTTCCATTCATCTTTTCCACCACTTGCTTGGCTGCTTCCAATTGATGGGGAAGCGGGGTTAACTGCGGAAGGTGCTTGGGCGCCTGTAAACCTTCAAAATCAGGGATGATAAGATTTTCCTCCATTTGAACCGCCAACTTATAAAGCTCCCAATTTCCCCATGGACCGTCATTTTCCATTTTTTGCAGAAACTCGTCATTCCATTCAGAATTGAAGGATATATTGATTTTCATAGAAATAACTCCCTCTTAAATCATAATTTCCTTAATAAAAGGTCAAAACCCGAACATTTCGTATGTGAAGTAAGAAAAATATTTCTCTTCAAAAGATATTGCAGAGATAAGTTTCTTAGGGTAGGATATAAGTATATTTAGAAAATTCCAATTTCCAAATGCTACAAAGAATCTTTGTACATCGATTTTGCAGTTCGCGTTTTCTTAGTATGGGCTATAGGCTCCTAATTTATCCAAGATTACTGAAGGGGATCACTCAAACGGTTTCTGAAGTTTTAGGAGAATTGGCAGAGAATGCTTCCATGATGCTCAAAGGTTTTACCGATGCTTGGGGCTATTTCGCTTCCTTTCATTGGTAGACCATTCATATGCGGGTGAAGATAAGGGGAGAGACTACGGATGTAGCGCCGAAGGAGCAAACTTAGCAGTGAATCTCTCAGGCAAAAGAACTCTTATTGGACGCAACTCTGGAGAGCGCCGCCCGTTTTGGGACGGCCACCAAAGGGGAAAACCTATTACATAGGTAAACTTTCAGGTTTCAGGACAGAGAAAAAGCTCAAACGGGCTTTCTCTGTCCTTTTTTGTGCTTTTTTCACATCATGAATCAGGATATACCTGATGCGTAATGACAAAAGCTTTTGATAATGAAGCCAATTAATTTTAAAAAAATCTGAAGGGGGTCATTTTTTGACCAATTTAAAAAGAACACCACTATTTGAGGTTTATCGTGAATACGGAGGTAAAACGATTGATTTTGGCGGCTGGGAACTTCCTGTCCAATTTTCGGGTATAAAGGACGAACATGAAGCCGTACGTACAAAAGCGGGGTTATTTGATGTTTCCCATATGGGGGAAGTCGATGTTAAGGGTCCTGGGAGCCTTTCCTTTTTACAGAAGATGCTGACTAATGATATATCAAAGCTGCAACAGGGCGGTGCCCAATATACCGCCATGTGTTATGAAAACGGAGGCACAGTTGATGATCTTATCGTGTATAAAAGGGCTGAGGACGACTATCTGCTCGTGGTCAATGCAGCGAATACAGAAAAAGATTTCAATTGGCTGCAAGCTAATTTAACGGAAGATGTCCAAATTACGAATGTATCGAGTGACTATACACAGCTGGCACTTCAAGGACCATCTGCAGAAAAGATATTACAAAAACTATCGGAAAATACTGACTTAAGTGAAATTGGATTTTTCAAGTTCAAGGAAAATGTCCTGATCAACGGTATCTCCACGTTGGTATCCCGTACTGGATACACTGGTGAAGATGGTTTTGAGATATATAGCGACAGTGAAAATGGTCCTGCCCTTTGGAAGGCGATTATGGAAGCCGGAAAGGAAGAGGGGGTTCAGCCGATTGGTTTAGGTGCTCGTGATACCCTGCGTTTTGAAGCGAAACTGCCGCTGTATGGGCAGGAGCTTTCAGCGGACATCACCCCGATGGAAGCCGGTATTGGTTTTGCAGTAAAAGTGGATAAGGAAGTGGATTTTTTCGGGAAAGCCGTTCTTGCTGAGCAAAAGGAGAAAGGAGCTCCCCGCAAGCTTGTGGGAATTGAAATGATTGACCGTGGCATTCCACGTCATGGGTATAAGGTCTACAGCGGTGATAAAGTCATTGGCGAGGTCACGACCGGTACCCAATCACCAACGTTGAAGAAAAACGTGGGATTGGTACTTATCGATAAGGAATTTTCGGTGCTGGATGCGGAAGTCGAAGTGGAAATCCGTTCCAAACGTTTGAAAGCCGTTATCATACAAACACCTTTTTATAAAAAACCACGTAAATAGAGAGGAATGGTCATTAGATGAAACATCGTTATTTACCCATGACAGAGCAAGATAAACAAGAAATGCTGCAAGCGATAGGGGTATCTACTGTTCAAGAACTTTTCAATGATATCCCTGAAAGCGTTCGTTTTCAAGGAGAATACGATATCAAGCCTGCTAAATCGGAACCTGCATTAATGAAAGAATTATCAAGGCTTGCTGCCAAGAATGCGGACCTTAAAAGCTATGCTTCCTTCCTTGGTGCGGGTGTCTATGACCATTACGCACCGGTCATCGTCGATCATGTTTTATCCCGTTCTGAGTTTTATACGGCTTATACACCCTATCAGCCTGAAATTTCACAGGGTGAGCTTCAGGCGATCTTTGAATATCAAACGATGATATGTGAATTGACGGGCATGGATGTAGCTAACTCCTCCATGTATGACGGCGGGACGGCGCTAGCTGAAGCAGCCATGCTTGCTTCAGGCCAGACACGACGCAAGAAGATTCTCATTTCAGGAACCGTTCATCCTGAATCAAGAGAAGTTGTGAAGACATATGCGAAAGGGCAACGCGTGGAAGTGGTCGAAATTCCTTATAAAGACGGTGTGACGGACTTAGCTGCTTTAAGTGAATTGGCGAATGATGACATTGCAGGAGTGATCGTGCAATATCCGAACTTTTTTGGCCGCATCGAGCCATTGAAAGAAATGGAGGAAATCATTCATGGAGTCAAGTCCATGTTTATCGTTTCCAGTAACCCGCTTGCATTGGGAGCTTTGACATCCCCTGGTGCACTCGGTGCAGATATCGTAACGGGGGATGCCCAGCCATTCGGCATTCCAGCGGCATTCGGGGGACCTCATTGTGGATATTTTGCCGTTACTAATAAACTTGTTCGGAAAGTTCCGGGCCGACTCGTCGGTCAAACGGTGGATGAAAATGGAAAAAGGGGATTTGTACTGACGCTTCAAGCTCGTGAACAGCACATCCGCCGTGACAAAGCCACATCCAACATTTGTTCCAATCAAGCTTTGAATGCCTTGGCAGCTTCTGTTGCAATGACCGCGCTTGGGAAAAAGGGTGTCAAAGAAATGGCCGTGCAAAATATTCAAAAAGCGCATTATGCGAAAAAAGCAATCATGGCAAAAGGGGCGGAAGTGATATTTGACGGTCCTTCGTTTAATGAATTTGTCATTAAACTGCCTGCTTCGTTTTCAGAAATCAATAAAAACCTTTTTGAAAAAGGGATGATCGGCGGCTTCGATTTAGGAACGGTTTATCCTGAGCTGAAAGACCATATGCTGGTCGCGGTAACTGAACTTAGAACAAAAGAAGAAATTGATGCACTTGCGCAGGAATTGGGGGATCAACATGAATAATCAAGATCAATCACTCATTTTTGAAATCAGTACTTCCGGTCGAATCGGATACAGTCTGCCAGAAATGGATGTTGAAACTATTCCGCTCGAAGAAATTCTTCCTGCCGGCTACATCCGTGAAGAAGAGGCAGAGCTTCCTGAGGTGTCCGAACTGGATATCATGCGTCACTATACAGCACTTTCCAAACGGAATCATGGGGTGGATTCGGGTTTTTATCCGCTGGGTTCATGCACGATGAAATATAATCCGAAAATAAATGAAAATGTGGCACGCTTCAACGGTTTTGCCCATATTCATCCATATCAGGATCCGGCTACTGTTCAGGGAGCATTGGGACTATTATTTGATCTGCAGGAACACTTAACGGAAATCACCGGGATGGACCAAGTGACATTGCAGCCTGCAGCAGGTGCTCACGGTGAATGGACTGGATTGATGATGATTCGCGCTTTTCACGAAGCGAATGGCGATACAGAACGAACTAAAGTGATTGTACCTGATTCTGCACACGGTACGAATCCTGCCTCTGCAACTGTTGCCGGACTTGAAACGATTACAGTGAAGTCCGATGAAAATGGGTTAGTCGACCTTGAAGATTTAAAGCGTGTTGTCGGACCGGATACGGCGGCATTGATGCTGACGAACCCCAATACATTGGGATTGTTTGAAGAAAACATTTTGGAAATGGCACAACTTGTCCATGACGCAGGTGGGAAGCTTTATTATGATGGAGCCAATCTGAATGCAGTCCTATCAAAAGCACGCCCGGGTGATATGGGCTTTGATGTGGTGCACTTAAATCTCCATAAAACATTCACAGGCCCGCATGGCGGCGGCGGCCCGGGTTCTGGTCCTGTAGGGGTGAAGTCGGACTTGATTCCTTACTTGCCTAAACCGCTTGTGGTCAAACAAGGTGAGCAATTCGTTCTTGATTATGATCGTCCGCAATCCATTGGCAGGGTAAAACCTTATTATGGTAATTTCGGGATAAACGTGAGGGCATATACGTACATTCGGTCAATGGGTCCTGATGGCCTTAAAGCCGTCACCGAGAATGCGGTCATCAATGCCAATTATATGATGCGTAGATTGGAACCTTATTTTGACTTACCATATAATCGTCATTGTAAGCATGAATTCGTATTAAGCGGACGCCGGCAAAAGAAATTAGGGGTAAGGACACTCGATATAGCAAAAAGATTGCTGGATTTCGGGTATCATCCCCCAACCATTTACTTCCCGTTGAACGTGGAAGAAGGAATGATGATAGAACCGACTGAAACCGAGTCAAAAGAAACGCTGGATGCGTTCATCGATGCGATGATCCAGATTGCCAAAGAAGCGGAAGAAACCCCGGAAATCGTTCAGGAAGCTCCGCATACAACCGTTATTAAGCGGCTTGATGAAACTCTCGCTGCAAGAAAACCTGTTCTGCGTTATCAAGCATAGACTGATAGCTTACACGAAAAAAATCCCTGCCTGCCGGCGGGGATTTTTCATGTTTTATGTATTAGAATTCATTAAAGTCCAACAGTTAACTTTCATTTTCCTAGGCCCGCATGATGCACATGAAGGCTTTTTAATTTAAAAGAGCCCATGCGGAGATGGGGTCTTATTTCTTTGCTTTGATTTTCCCGGTCCACATCTTGAAACCGCCCTTTAAGTGAAAAAGTTCCCTGTAGCCCTTTTTGTATAGCATGGCTGCAGCTCTTCCGCTGATGATTTCGCTTTGAGCGTACAAATATACAGGCTTGTCCGGCCTAATTTCGACCAAGCGGGTTTTCATTTGAGTCATAGGGATGTTTCTTGCGCCTAAGATATGACCATTATCGAAATCATTCGGTTCCCGCACATCGATTAGCTGCACTTTTCTGTAGTTAGCGATAAATTCGTCCTGTGTTAATGTTTTAACGATTTTACGCTGGCGGTACCAATTAAAAAGTGAATACGCAATAACCACTCCTAAGATGATGAGCAGTGTATATAATATTTCCAAACATAAAAACTCCCTTCTACCTTAACGAATACAGACAATCTTTATTATATAATTGCTTTACCCAATAATCAAAAAGAATTTTCATCAAATTCTTCATCGACTTGATAGCACTTTCTTTTTTACAGTGTTAAAGTCTGTTAAACTACTACATGTGAGTTTTTTGTGGGGTATTGAAAAACAGTTTATTGAAACGAGGGGTAAGGATGACTAAAGAAAAATGGGGTTTTATAGATTCGGGGTATTGTTCACCGGCTTTTAATATGGCGCTGGACGAAGCACTGTTAAACTGGCAAAGCAAAGGGGAAATTCCGCCAATCATACGCTTTTACGGCTGGGATCCAGCGACATTGTCGATTGGTTATTTTCAAAAGGCAGAAGCGGAAATTGATATGGAAGAGGTCAAAAGGCAGGGCCTTGGTTTTGTTCGCAGACCAACAGGAGGACGAGCGGTACTGCACGAGCATGAATTGACTTATAGCGTAATCGTTCCAGAATCCTATCCAGGAATGCCAACTACCGTTACTGAAGCATATCGTGTCATTTCTGAAGGGATATTAATGGGGTTCAGGAATCTTGGATTGGATGCTTATTTTGCCGTGCCTCGAACCGAGCAGGAAAAAGCGGCTTTAAAAGCGCCCAAGTCTTCCGTCTGCTTTGATGCTCCAAGCTGGTATGAACTGGTCGTTGAGGGCAGGAAGGTCGCTGGCAGCGCTCAAACCAGGCAAAAAGGCGTCATCCTTCAACACGGGGCCATTTTGCTTGAACTTGATGATGAAAAGCTCTTTAGCGTATTTAAATTCTCAAATGACAGGGTTAAAGAGAGAATGCAAAAAAGCTTAAAAAATAAAGCAGTGGCCATAAATGACGTTGCTGGAAGAAAGGTTACCATCCCCGAAGCGAAAGAAGCTTTTGAAAAAGGTTTTGCCGAAGGACTTTCGATCGATTTAGAGCCATACGTCCTCACCGAAAAGCAATTGCAGGAAGTGAAGGCCATTGCGGAAAGCAAATATGAAAGCGATGAATGGAATTTCATGAGATAGACGAAGTGGGATAATTGGAGTGATTAAATAAAAAAGTTTTTTCAGATTTTTTTGACCAAATAAGCTTTCCCTTTCAGGGATAAGCCCTAAAAGGGATGGGGAAAAAGCAAGGTCCAAATTAATTGAAATCTGATGAAAAATTATTGTAAATCGACATTTTCCTCCCTTTTGCTAACTATATTAATTGATTTTACGTTTGACAAAATTAAAAGTTATTCAAAACAAACACAATATATAGTAGTTGAAATATTTAATACGACACTATATATTGATTTTTGAGTTTCGCTATGATAAATTTAGGGTACTTGTTAAGCGAAACGGACATGTAAGGCTACATAAGGATTTTTGCGGCAGCAAGAACGGATCTTGAAACATATAAAGGAGAGGGAATTATGTCGGTTGTAATAAAAGAAGCTTTAAAGGTTGATCTAGAAAGGTTGAATAAGGATATTTCTTTATTTCCCCAGGTTCACCCTGTAACTGCTGATATGAAAATGGCGCATAAGGGAGTGTCCCGTCTAGTCATGCTTGACCGCTATTCTTTTAAGGATACTGAAAAAATCACACTCTCGGCAGGCGATTTCGTCGTGTTGACGATTAAGGAAGATCCGAAATTCCCGGCAAGGGGTCTCGGTTACATCGTTGAAATTGATTGGGAAACCAAAAAAGCCAAGGTATTGGTGGATGACGAATTCCGTGGCGTTTTGGATAATCCGGAAGAAGTGGAGACGGGAATTGTAAACCGTCCGTTGGATATAATCGAAAAGCCGCTTGAAATATACTATGAACAAATTGCGAAACGTAATGCAACGGGCTTGGCATCAGTGGAAACCACGGAAGAAAAAAGAACGGAATGGTTCAATAAATTCTATGAAGAATTAAAGAACCTTAATTTTGTTCCGGCAGGGCGAGTATTATACGGTGCGGGTTCCAATACGGACGTTACTTATTTCAACTGCTATGTAATGCCATTCGTACCGGATTCACGTGAAGGGATTTCAGAACATAGGAAACAAGTGATGGAAATCATGAGCCGCGGCGGCGGAGTGGGTACGAACGGATCGACACTGCGTCCAAGAAACACTCTGGCAAAAGGCGTAAATGGAAAATCCTCGGGTTCAGTGTCATGGCTTGACGATATTGCGAAATTGACGCATCTTGTTGAACAGGGCGGTAGCAGACGCGGCGCGCAAATGATCATGCTTGCTGATTGGCATCCTGATATTGCAGAGTTCATCATTTCCAAAATGCAAAATCCAAGGATTCTGCGTTACCTAGTGGAAAACACTAAAGATGAAGCCATCAAGAAATATGCGACGGATAAATTGAAATTCACGCCGCACACGGAACAGGAAACGGCTATGTATCAAGGGATCATCAATTATAAGGAGATTCCTGGCCAAGGTGGTTTCAGCGAGAAAATCATTAGGGATGCAGAAGAAAAGATCCGTACAGGTGGAACGTACAGTGTCCATAATTCGGATTTTCTGACTGGAGCCAACATCTCTATTTGCCTGACTAAGGAATTTATGGAAGCGGCGGAACAAGATACGGAATACGAATTGCGTTTTCCTGATGTAGAGAGCTATAATGCCGAAGAAATGGCCATTTACAATGAAGAATGGCATAATGTCGGTGATGTTCGTGAATGGGAGAAAATGGGTCACAAAGTACGTGTTTACCGTAAAATCCGAGCTAAAGAGCTTTGGAACTTAATAAACATTTGTGCGACATATTCTGCTGAACCAGGTATTTTCTTTATCGATAATGCTAATGAAATGACGAATGCCAAAGCATACGGTCAGCAGGTCGTTGCCACGAACCCTTGTGGCGAACAGCCATTGGCCCCATATTCAGTATGTAACCTTGCGGCAGTCAATCTGGCTGAAATGGCTGATAAAGATAGCAGAACGGTTAATTTCGAGAAACTTAAGCAAACCGTCGAAGTCGGTGTGCGTATGCAGGACAACGTCATTGACGCAACTCCTTATTTCTTGGATGAAAACAAAAAACAGGCACTGGGCGAGCGCCGGGTTGGACTTGGTGTAATGGGTCTGCATGACCTGTTGATCTACTGTGAAACGGAATATGGCTCTGAAGAAGGAAATATCCTGGTTGACAAGGTGTTTGAAACGATTGCGACTACAGCTTACAGGGCTTCCGTGGAACTCGCTAAAGAAAAAGGCAGTTTCCCGTTCCTGACCGGGTCAACGGACAAAGAAACCAATGAACTTAGAACACGTTTCACACAAACCGGATTTATGGAAAAAATGCCGGAAGATATCAGGGAAAGTGTTGCTGAACATGGTATCCGTAACTCTCATTTATTGACAGTGGCTCCTACAGGAAGCACAGGAACGATGGTTGGGGTATCAACGGGTCTTGAACCATATTTCTCCTTCACGTATTTCCGCAGCGGCCGTCTGGGTAAATTCATTGAAGTGAAGGCTGACATTGTACAGGAATACTTGGATCGTCATCCAGAAGCCGATACAGAAGAGCTTCCAAAATGGTTCATTTCCGCGATGGAATTAGCTCCAGAAGCACATGCTGATGTTCAATGCATCATTCAACGCTGGATTGACAGCTCGATCAGTAAGACAGTAAATGCTCCAAAAGGATATACTGTCGAACAAGTTGAAAAAGTATATGAACGTCTATACAAAGGCGGAGCAAAAGGCGGTACTGTATATGTGGATGGCAGCCGTGACAGTCAGGTCCTTACGCTCAAAGCGGAAGAAAACCAAATGGACGAGCAGCTTGAAATGGATGAATTGACAGATGTGGAAGTTAAGAAAAAAGTTGTATTGGTCGATACGATAAATGAACTGCGTTCGACGAATGTTACAATTGGATCGGAAGTGGGTAACACTTGCCCGGTCTGCCGTAAAGGTGAAGTCCAGGAAATGGGCGGATGCAATACTTGCACGAATTGCGGAGCCCAATTAAAATGCGGGCTATAAGCTGATGGAAGGGAAGTCGTTAAGTATGCTGCGAAGCTATCTTAACGGCTTTTTTTCATATATGTGAGGTAGTAACAGTCAGTTCAGTTACATAGAAGACCGAATCATCGTAAATTCGGTCTTCTTTTTGCGTTCAATCAACCATTTTCATTTTGCTGCCTTATTTCCTTTTCGGCTAGATATTGGTTTCCGTCCTTCAATACCGAAAATTCATCGACCGAGTCTCCAGGTATATTCCTTGGATTTGGATATTTATTATCTGTTTGCACGGTAATCGTTTGTTTCCCCATTCCATTTGTCAAGAAGTTTCGTTTATTAACCATATCGCATCTCCTTCATTTTGAGTTTCCAAGTAAAAACAATCATGAGGATAACAGAATAAAGAAAAACTATCCTTATGAATTAGATTGTGTAGTTCGATTGAAAGTATGAACAAATCGATAAAAGAATGGAGAACGAAATGAAACCATTTATGCCACAGTTAGTATATATCGAGCCCAGGGCACTGGAATACCCGCTCGGCCGTGAATTGAAAAAGAAATTCGAAGATTTGAACATTGAAATCCGTGAGACCACATCGCATAACCAAATTAGGGATCTTCCTGGAGAAAATGATTTGCAAAAATATCGTGTCGCCAAATCGACCCTTGTTGTAGGAATCAGGAAAACATTGAAATTCGATTCTTCGAAGCCATCTGCTGAATATGCCATCCCTCTTGCTACAGGCTGTATGGGGCATTGTCACTATTGTTATTTACAGACGACACTCGGATCAAAGCCATATATTAGGACATATGTGAATCTTGACGAGATTTTCGAGGCAGCCGAAAAATATATAAATGAGAGAAAGCCTGAAATTACCCGTTTTGAGGCAGCCTGTACATCGGATATCGTCGGAATTGACCATTTGACACATTCGTTAAAAAGGGCTATAGAATATTTTGGCAAAAGTGAATATGGGGTTCTTAGGTTCGTAACTAAATTTCATCATGTCGATCATCTGTTGGATGCTGAACATAATGGAAAAACGAGATTTCGCTTCAGTATAAATTCACGTTATGTGATAAAGAATTTCGAGCCCGGAACTTCGAGCTTCGAAGAAAGGATGGAAGCGGCACGTAAAGTGGCAGGTGCCGGATATCCCCTGGGTTTTATCGTAGCACCCATATATCGTCATGAATCATGGAAGGAGGGCTACCATGAATTATTCGAACGGTTGAGTGAGTCGTTAAAAGGGGTGGATATCCCTGACTTGACTTTCGAATTAATCCAGCATCGGTTTACTGGTCCGGCAAAAAAAGTGATTCAAAAAAACTACCCGAAAACAAAATTGGAACTGGACGAAACGAAGCGTAAATATAAATGGGGCCGATATGGAATCGGTAAATATGTTTATCAAAACGAAGAAGCCGCAGAACTGGAAACGACCATACGTGGGTATATAGCGGAATTCTTCCCGAAAGCGGAAATTCAGTATTTTACCTGAATCAAGGTAAATATCTATTTAAAACTGTCATAAATCGCTCCAATCCTGCTTAGAAATGTAAAGACCGGATTAGGGGAGGGCAGCTATGATTATTGACGGCGTTTTTTCCGGAGGCGGGATTAAAGGCTATGGTTTAGTGGGAGCCCTGCAGGAATTAGAGGAACGGGGATTTGTATTCCATCGGACAGCCGGTACAAGTGCAGGCTCCATAATTGCAGCTTTCGTAGCAGCTGGGTACACAGGAAAAGAAATGGAAAAGCTTTTTCTTGATATAGATTTAAGCGGACTGCTGGATAAAAGGCGTGGTCTTTTGCCTATCCCGCTTGCCAAATGGCTCCTTGTATACTGGAAACTTGGCCTTTATAAAGGCGACGCTTTGGAAGCCTGGGTCGCCAGTAAACTTGCCGTAAGGAATGTATTCACTTTTAAGGATGTTCGACCGAAATCTCTCCGTATCATAAGCTCTGACATTACAAATGGGAAATTGGTGGTACTGCCTGATGATTTACCGAACTATGGAATTGATCCGAGCACTTTTCCAGTGGCAAAGGCAGTAAGAATGAGCTGTAGCATTCCTTATTTCTTTGAGCCAGTCAAACTTGATGTCGGAAAAAGCAAGTTCCTTTTTGTTGATGGAGGTGTGTTAAGCAATTTTCCAATGTGGCTATTCAATTCAGATCATGTAAGAAAGGAAAGGCCGGTCATCGGCTTGCGGCTAAGTGTCGATGAGATATGGAAACCGCATGAGGTGGATAATGCGGTTGAATTGTTCTCCGCACTATTCAAAACGATGAAAGATGCCCATGATGCACGGTATATTTCCAAGAAACACGTCCATAATATTGTATTTATCCCGATGAAGGGAATTTCTGCAATGGATTTCAACCTGAATGATGAAAAAAAGGGTGAATTGATGAATCGGGGAAGGCAGTGCACGAAAGAATTCCTTAAAAATTGGACTTATTGATGATAAATAAAAAATCGGGCTCTTAAAAAGAAGCCCGATTTTTCTTTTTATTCTTTTTCCCTTCGATGACGGTTAAGTGACTATCCGTTTTCTTTCTCCATTTTATTTTCTTTGATGATTTTGCTGCAGAGAAGCTAGCCACATTATCTTTTTTCGAAGTTCGGTTTTTTAGCCTTTTTTTCGATTGGCGGGCAGCCTTTCGGAATGCTTGCTGCTCTTTCTTAACTGGTTTTCCCTTTGTTAATCCGGTATAAATCATATAAATAATCCCTGCGACAATGGCTATTATGAGAATGTTCCTAAAAAAGCCAATCGGGTCATTAAATAGTCGGCTCATTAGTCCGAGGACTCCGAGGGCGATGATTCCGTATATCATGAAAGATATGAAACGTTTCAACAAAGACACCTCCTTAAGAGCATCATAAGCATTTTTAGCTTTTTTTAAACATTGTTAATGTAAAATATTTGAAAAAAAGTGAAGAGCATTCCCTTAGTTAGTATATGATTTTCCATAATCAAAATGTGTATAGAAGTTTTACACAATTACATCGGATTCTAAACTTTTTTCTGTCTCTTTTTCCATCCTTAACAGTTCTTGGAAGGATGCCAATGCGACTTCGACTTGATCATCGGTAGGGGCTTTGGTTGTCAATAACTGAAGCCAAAGGCCGGGATAGCCAAGGTAACGCAGAATGGGAATATCTCTTACTTTGTTGGTCAACTGCAGTACCTCGAAGGCTATGCCAAGCACGACGGGGATAAGCAAAATGCGATTGACGACACGAACCCATAACGGATCCGTTGGTACGAGAAGATAGACGAACATGCCTACAATGACAGTAAATAAAATAAAACTGCTGCCGCAGCGATAATGAAGGCGGGAACTTGCCTGCACATTTGCCACAGTCAATTCTTTTCCGTTTTCGAAGCAATTGATCACCTTATGCTCAGCTCCGTGATATTGAAAGACTCGCTTGATTAATGGCGTCAAGGAAACTACATAAATATATACGAGCAGTAAGATCAGCTTGAACAAGCTTTCCACTAATACCTGAGCCGTATGGCCACTGAAAATGGGTTCTGTCAATTTTGCGAGGAAGACAGGAATCAAGGTGAAAAGCAATTTCCCAAATAGGAAGGAGATCACACCGATCACGGCAACACCTAGCCAAAGACTTAATTTGGAGGGTTCTTTGGTTTCTTGTTTCGTTTCGACCTGTTTTTCCCCGTCTTCTTCTTCATACTGTTCTGTGGAAAAGTTCAGATGTTTCGAGCCGGTAGCACTGGATTGGATCAATGATACGATCCCCCGTAGAAACGGTATTTTTTTCATAAGCTTTACAGCAGGTTTCGATTCACGCGGTAAATGATAATAAGCGATCGTTGAATCTTTGCGGCGTACCGCAGTGACTGTGTGATGTTTGCCGCCGAACATGACGCCTTCCACTACAGCCTGCCCTCCATAAACGGGTTTTTGAACCTCAGACATTTCTACACCAACCTAATAGTTATTCACGTAGCTCTCTCAAGGGTGCTAACATGTTTATTATCAAGCATCACAAGGGTTTAAAGGCGTTCCAATAAAAATGAATGGAAGCTCTAACCCTGCGATTACTTTATGAATGTTGAATCACAGGAAGGTAGTATCCTGTGTACATTATAAACTTCAACAGAGGATGGGTATTTTCCTCTGAAAAAAGTAGATTATTTATGATTTAATCATACAGAATAAATCACAAAACCTCTAGTGATTCTCCTTCCTAAGAATAAAAAAAAATAGTTCTAATTAACAAAGGGCATACTACGTAGCGGAGGTGATTGATATGTCTTCTAATGAAAATGGACAAATTCAACAGGAATATCAAAGCATGTTAATCTACAATGTACTTGCTGTCGGTTTTGTTGGGGGGGCTTTAGCCAGTTTTATCGGAATCTTAGCCCATTATGTTAATTTTATGGATTTTAGCCCGAAATTCATACTAACTTCATGGTCCAACATGACCTGGATCGATCATTGGCTCGGTACGGTAATGACCATAATTTTATTCGGAATTCTATCCGTGGGGATCGCTTTTATATACTCTAGTCTTTTTAAAAGGATGAAGAGCATTTTTTCGGGTGTATTTTTCGGAGTGGTTTGCTGGGCTTTGCTGGTTTTTGTCCTAAAACCGATGTTCGTCGATTTGCCAACCTTTTCTAAAATGTCAGCAAATACGGTTATAACAAGTGTCTGCATTTTTATTATATACGGTCTTTTTATAGGGTTTTCTATATCATACGATCATCAGGAATATATACGTCAAAAAAACAAAGCCGAGAAGCAATCGGAAAGCTGATTGCTTCTTGGTTTTAAAAAAGTAGTAAGACAATTTGTAATTATGATAGAATGTTCATGGAAAGCATTCTTTTAACATGAGCAGGTGTTTGATGATGACAAAAATTTTACTAATCAATGGTCCGAATTTAAATCGCTTGGGGAAGCGGGAACCTGCGCATTATGGATCCTCGACGCTTGCGGATGTGGAAGCGCAATTAATGCAGCAAGCTCAAGGGTTAAATGTGGAACTAACCTCTTTTCAAACTAACCATGAAGGAGCGATTATCGACAAGCTCCATTGGTCAGAGGATCATGGGATCGACGGGATTATCATTAATCCTGGAGCTTTTACTCATTATAGCTATGCGATTCGTGATGCAATAGCCGGAATTGATGTTCCAGTGGTGGAAGTGCATATTTCGAACATACATGCCCGTGAAAGCTTTCGGCATGAATCAGTGACCGCGGCGGTATCGGCGGGACAGATTGTCGGATTGGGGATACACGGATATGAATTGGCGTTGCAGGCGATCACAAAGATTGCAAAGGGGAGAAATTAAATGAATAAACTAATGCGCTTAAGGGCCTCAATGGAAAAGGTGGGCATTGATGGTTTTTTGATCACCAGTACATATAACCGCCGATTCATGACCAACTTTACGGGAAGTGCAGGCGTTGTCCTTATTTCCCAAAAAGAAGCTAAATTCATCACTGATTTCCGATACGTGGAACAAGCGGGCAAGCAGGCACCGGATTATGAGATCGTTCAACACAAAGGAACCATCATCGAAGAAGTAGGCAAGCAGGCTAAAGCGATGAATATCGGCAAGCTGGGCTTTGAGCAAGAGCACCTATCTTATGCTACATATAAGGCATACGAAGCGGCCATTGATGGTCAACTTTTGCCGGTGTCGGGTGTTATTGAGAATTTACGCTTGATAAAGACTTCATCAGAGATTAAGATATTAAAGGAAGCGGCTGCTATTGCTGATGCTGCGTTTACACATATGCTGGATTTCCTGCGTCCAGGGATCTCGGAACTGGATGTATCCAATGAACTTGAATTCTTTATGAGGAAACAAGGGGCAACTTCTTCTTCCTTCGATATCATTGTAGCATCCGGCATAAGGTCCGCACTTCCGCATGGAGTGGCTACGGATAAAATCATCGAAAAAGGCGATTTTGTCACATTGGATTACGGGGCATACTATAACGGGTATGTGTCTGACATCACTCGGACATTAGCAGTTGGCAAGCCAAGTGAAGAACTTATTAATATTTATGACATTGTTTTGGAAGCTCAACTGCGAGGAATGGCTGGAATCAAACCTGGTATGACTGGCAGGGAAGCGGATGCACTAACTCGTAATCTAATTGAAGAAAAGGGATATGGGCAGTATTTTGGTCATTCGACCGGACATGGAATCGGTCTTGAAGTTCATGAAGGTCCAGCATTATCCTTTAGGTCTGATATCATTTTAGAACCAGGTATGGCTGTAACCGTTGAACCGGGCATTTACTTACCGGGTGTAGGCGGAGTACGGATTGAAGATGATACAATCGTTACAATTGAAGGTAACGAAGCACTTACTCATTCAACCAAAGAGTTAATCATTCTGTAAACATGTACATGTAGGAGGACAAATTTATGATTTCTGTAAACGATTTTCGCACGGGTGTTACAATTGAAGTAGATAATGGAATTTGGCAGGTTATCGAGTTCCAACATGTTAAACCTGGTAAAGGTGCAGCTTTTGTACGTTCTAAACTTCGTAACCTTCGTACGGGTTCAATCCAAGAGAAAACATTCCGTGCTGGTGAAAAAGTCGCTAAAGCACATATCGAAAACCGCAAGATGCAGTACCTTTATGCAAGTGGAGATAGCCATGTATTCATGGATAACGAAACGTATGACCAAATCGAACTGCCTGCTTCAAGCATTGAACGTGAACTTAAATTCCTTAAGGAAAATATGGAAGTACATATCATGACTTTCCAAGCGGAAACACTTGGGGTCGAGCTTCCAAACACAGTGGAACTTGAAGTGGCGGAGACTGAGCCGGGAATTAAAGGAGATACATCTTCAGGCGGCACGAAATCAGCCGTACTTGAGACGGGCCTTTCGGTTCAAGTTCCATTCTTCATCAACCAAGGTGACAAATTATTGATCAACACTAATGAAGGTTCTTACGTATCACGTGCATAAATGAAAGGAGGCCGAGATTAATTTCTCGGTCTTTTTTTTTGTTTTTTTTTTGATCTGGGAGATATAAAAAATCAATAATAGGTCTGTTTCTTTAATAGCTGTCATCATTATGGGCTTGTCGGCATATATTTTATTGAAAGTGGTGTATACAGGAGGATTGTCAAAATGGAAACGATTCTTTCTTTTTTACCGAAAAAATTAAACGAGCAACTCCGGGGTATGACACCGATGATGATCGATAAGATGGAAGAGCTGCGAATTCGGGTTGGAAGGCCGCTTGAGGTCATTGTAGGAGGGGAACCATACTTCTTTTCCTATGAAGTGACCCATCTGGATGCAGATCAATTATTGAATCAAATAGGTCAATTTTCGTTATATACACTTGAGGAAGAATTAAAGCGAGGTTATATAACCATAGCAGGCGGACATCGGGTGGGGCTTGCTGGGAAGGTGATCCTTGAAAATGGGTCGGTCAAAGCGATCAGGGATATATCCTCATTCAATATTCGGGTTGCACGTGAAAAAATAGGTGCAGCCGAACCACTCACTTCATATTTATATGACGGGGAATGGCAGCATACTATGTTGATCGGTGCTCCGCAAACGGGAAAAACGACCATATTACGTGATATTGCAAGAATGATATCCAGTGGTAATGAAAAACGCGGCATTGCTCCTCAAAAGGTGGGGATAGTGGACGAGCGCTCGGAAATTGCCGGATGTGTTCATGGAGTGCCGCAGCTCGAATTTGGAACAAGGGTTGATGTGCTCGATGGATGTCCTAAAGCGGAAGGGATGATGATGATGATCCGTTCGATGTCCCCGGATGTATTGATCGTGGATGAAATAGGTCGCGCAGCGGATACACAGGCTGTGCTGGAAGCGGTGAATGCAGGTATTAAACTCATGATAACCACACATGGCCATACACTGGATGAGATTAAGAAGCGACCTATTATCGCCGAAATATTAAAGCAAAACATCTTTGAACGTTTTATAGAATTACAGAGAAATAAATCCGGTAAGAGGAGCTACAAAGTCCTTGATGCAGCGGGGGTTCCCATTTTCTTGGGAGAAGGTGTGAACCCGCATGTTTAAGATAATAGGAGCAGCGATAATTATTATTGCAACGACATGGGCAGGTTTCGAAGCTGCGAAAAAATTAAGTATGAGGCCTCGTCAATTGAGACAGCTGAAAGTCGCCATGCAATCGCTTGAAGCTGAAATCATGTATGGTCATACACCTTTGAAAGAAGCGGCAAGGAAACTTTCTAAACAGATGGCCAAACCTTTATCCACCTTTTTCGATACATTTGCAAATCGACTCGAGTCAGGTGAGACCACCGTCAAAGAAGCATGGGATGATAGTTTGAAGAAAATATGGCAATCCCTTGCTTTACAACAGGGGGAATTCGAGATTCTTTCACAGTTTGGGGAGACGCTTGGAAAAAGCGATAAATATCATCAGCAAAAGCAAATCATGCTAACGATGGCACACTTGGAACGGGAAGAGAGCGATGCACTCGACCGCCAGGGAAAATATGAAAAAATGATGAAAAGTCTTGGTTTTTTAACAGGGCTATTATTGATCATCTTGCTGATGTAGGAATATGTGGGGGGAATGAAAATGGGCATTGATGTGGACATCATATTTAAAATAGCGGGGGTTGGGCTAGTTGTGGCATTTCTTCACACGATACTCGATCAGGTTGGGAAGAAGGAATATGCCCAGTGGGTGACACTTTTCGGATTTATCTATATTTTATTCATGGTTGCTTCTGTTGTAGAGGATTTATTTCAAAAAATTAAATCTGTATTTCTATTTCAGTAAGGGAGGGATTCGCGATTGAAATCATAAAAATCGTGGCCATTGCCCTAGTTGCCACCTTTTTGGCACTGATCGTCAAAGAGCAAAAACCAAATTTCGCATTCCTGTTAGTCGTTTTTGTTGGATGTTCCATTTTTCTTTTTTTAGCTGACAAAATATACGAAATCATTTTAATGTTAGAAAAAATTGCAGTTAATGCGAATGTAAATACCGTGTATCTAGAGACCATCTTAAAAATAATCGGAATTGCCTATATTGCAGAATTCGCTTCTCAAATTACAAAAGATGCGGGGCAAGGCTCGCTCGCTTCCAAAATAGAATTGAGCGGAAAAATCTTGATTCTTGCCATGGCGATTCCGATTTTGACGGTCATTATCGAAACGATTTTACAGATGCTCCCAAGTTAACGGATTACTCCTACTAGTCAATGAGGTGAATGTATGAAGCAGCGGATGCCTTACTTATCCATTCTATTCGTTTTACTCTTTTTTTTGCATGCATCTATTGGACAAGCTGCCGAAAATCCGGAAAATGGCGAAATTGATCAAGAGCCGATCATGCAGTCCGAACTGGTACAAGACCAAATAGAAAGGCTGGGTGTCGATGAGCTCAAACAATATTGGGATGACATCGTTACGGAATATGGAGGATTCTTACCGGAAAGCCAGAAAGGGAGCTTCATGGATTTTGTAAGCGGCGATAAGAAATTTTCCTTTGACCAATGGATAAAGGGAATGACAAAATTCATCTTTCATGAACTGCTCGTGAATGGAAAGCTGCTGGGATCACTCATTTTATTAACCGTTTTCAGCATGTTCCTCCAGTCTTTGCAGAATGCGTTCGAGCAAAGCTCCGTAAGTAAGGTCGCTTATGCAATCGTTTATATGGTTCTGATCATTTTGGCACTTAACAGTTTTCATGTGGCGATTGAATATACAAAAGATACGATAGATTTGATGATTTCCTTTTTAATGGCGCTCATCCCTTTACTCTTGGCATTGATAGCTGCTTCAGGCGGACTTGTATCTGCAGCATTCTTTCATCCGGTATTGATGTTTTTGATGAATACAAGCGGCATCTTGATCCAGTTTGTCGTCCTTCCGTTATTATTCTTTGCTGCGATTTTAAGCATAGTCAGCACTCTGACCGAACATTACAAAGTGACTCAGATGGCACAACTTCTCCGTAATTTTGCCATCGGTATCCTTGGAGCATTCATGACCATATTCCTTGGTGTGATCTCCGTTCAGGGAGCATCCTCAGCTGTAGCTGACGGAGTGACCATCAGGACAGCCAAATTCGTGACAGGTAACTTTATACCGGTAATAGGGCGCATGTTTACCGATGCAACGGATACGGTCATCAGTGCCTCCGTCCTTTTGAAAAATACAGTGGGCTTGTCAGGCGTCATCATTCTCTTGCTCATTACCACATTTCCCGCCATAAAAATCTTGATGATATCTTTTGTATATAAATTGGCAGCGAGTCTTTTGCAGCCGCTGGGCGGAGGACCTGTAATAAAATGCCTTGACATTATAAGTAAAAGCATGATTTATATTTTCGCTGCATTGGCCATTGTCTCACTCATGTTTTTTTTAAGTGTCACGGTAATTATCGCCTCTGGAAACATTACCCTGATGGTTCGTTAGAAAGGAGGAGGGCTTGGTGAGTTTTTTAGCTGGCTGGGTATCCAACATCATCATATTTGTATTGCTGGCTACTGTGATTGATATGCTTCTTCCGAATTCAGCTTTACAGAAGTATGCCAAAATGGTCATCGGACTTTTACTGATTGCGATCATCATCACTCCTATATTGGGATTATTCAATATGGATTTCGACGATATTCTCGCTGCGGCTACTAGTGAATTTGAGGATCAGGAAAAAAAAGATTTAGGAAATTTGACAGAAATGAAGAAAAAAGAAATACAAGCTACCCAGGGTGCATATATTTTAAAACAAATGGCTGTTGACTTACAGGCAGAAGTGGAAGAGGAGCTGATGGTGGATTATAACATGAAGATTAGTTCAATTGATGTAGGGGTCAAGAATGAGGAAGAACCGGGTGTTGATGATCTGCAGAACATAACCATCTCATTGGAAAAGGCAGAAGGGAAAGAAAACTCGGAGATAGAAGCAGTAGCGAAGGTTGATATCAATGCAGATAGCCCATCCACTTCGAATGATGCCAATCTGGATGCTGTCAAAAGGTTTCTGGCAACAAGTTGGTCTGTTGATGAAGAGATCATTGAAATCGCCGGGGAAAGGAAGTGACTGAGTATTGAACAAAGACAAAGGTCCATTATCCTGGCTGCAAAAACTATTAAATAAAGACCCTGACCAAAAAGAGCCTAAGGAAAAAAAACCTTCCCTGTATGTCTATGCTCTAATAGTTGTCCTTTTGGGAGCGGGAATCATGATGGCCGGGAATTTGTTAACCACCAACCAGACTGGACAAACACCTGAAGTGAAGACTGTATTCAATAATGATAAACAGCAGGATGATGAGGGGGATGTTGAAACATTCGGCCAGAAGAAATCAGAATTCAAAACAACAAAAGACTATGAAATATATCTTCAGAATGAAATGAAGGAAGCGCTTGAATCCATCGCGGGCGTCCAGGATGTAAAAGTCGTAATCTACGTCGATGCATCCGAGAAAAAAGTTTATGAAAGAAACAAAGTCACCCAAAAACAAGTCACTGAAGAAACCGACCAGGAAGGCGGCAAAAGGACGGTCGAAGACACATCTGTTGATGAACAGCTAGTTTTGGTCAAGAGCGGTGAAAAAGAAGGACCGATCATTTCGGAAACGAAAAAACCTAGTGTACGAGGAGTCCTGGTTGTCGCTAAAGGGGCCGAAAACATTCAAATAAAGAAGTGGATCATCGAGGCTGTCACACGCTCACTTGATGTACCGAGTCACAGGGTTTCTGTCATGCCTAAAAAATAAGGGGGAAAATCTACATGTTATTAAAAAAACAAACCGTTTGGTTATTGACTATGCTAAGTCTGGTCGTTGTGCTTTCAGTCTATTATTTAACCGCTCCTGAAGAAAATGCGGCCGATATGACGGCAACAGAGCAAAAGGAAGAAAATAAAACAGAAAGTAAAACAGAGAACAAAGCGGATACAAAAGAGGAAAATAAAAGTGAAAAAGAAACGTCCAAAAATACAGAAGGTTCCTCTGTAACCATTGCATCTGGAGATGAGTTCGAATCGTTAAGGATGCAGATTGAAGATGAACGGGCGAAGCTGAATGAAGAATTGACTGCAAAGATGGGCAACACAGAATTATCAGCTGAAGAAAGAGACGAGGCTTATGCAAAAATCGAACAATTAAGTGAAACGAAAGTAAAAGAAAATATCATCGAAAACTTAATAGTCGCCATGGATTACAATGCCGCACTGGTCCGGGTGGACGGTACGGATGTAAAGGTGAGTGTCAAGGCCGATAAACAAACGAAAACAGAGGCCAATAACATTATCCGCCTCGTAAGGAAAGAAGTGAGCGATGCACAAAATGTTGTGGTCGATTTCCAACCGGAAAAGTAAATACTTACAGAAAATAATGCTGATACAGAACAGTTCAACATCATAAAAATTTGAAAGCCCCCTTAATAAAAAAAAGGAGGCTTTTTTTATTATGTTTTTTTAAACTATCTTACAACCTGGAAACTTTAGAGGAAAAGTTTTTTTATGTCAATTCGCATAAGGAACTCAAATAAAAATGGTGATAACGACCATCCGTAATATTCTAGAAAAGTAATTATACTGGATATTATTGCTAATTTTTTAGGAATTAAATGCGAAATTCAAGAGAAGGCGTAAAGGTGCCATATTCACAATATTATAATAAAGGTGTAAGATAGAAGTATGGATAATAAGTTACAACTAATCTAGCATTGAATTTGTATAAGCTAATATTGTATGATGTTAGAAGCTGGTCATAAACTTTTCAATTCTCTTAGGGAAACAATATTTTGAGAAAGTGAAATATCTGTTATAATACAGAAGAGGTTTGTATTCAGTTTATTCGCATTCACATAAAGAAAGCGGCTACTTTGTGCAGTATTGGACAAAGTAGGATAAGCTAAGGGTAAGGTTACATAAAATATTATTGCCTCACAAACTCATATTAAATTAGACAAGGGGTGCCACAAAATGAAAGTGCAAGAAATTCGTGAAATTATTAAGCTAGTCGATCAATCAAATATCAGTGAATTCGTTTTTGAAAATGAAGGAACGAAAATTAAATTGAAAAAAACTGAAACGGGTACAGTATTACAACCAGTAGCTGCTCCAGATGTTGTTCAAGCCAATGCAGCTGTAGAGGTCAAGCCCGCAGCGGCCCCTGCAGTGCCGAAAGCTGTTGAGCCTGCAAAACCTGCTGCTGCCGTCAGCGAACAGGAAAATTTACATAAAATCACTTCTCCGATGGTAGGAACATTCTACCAATCTCCTGCACCGGATTCACCTGCATACGTAAAAACAGGCGATAAAGTAACGGGGGATTCCATTGTCTGCATCGTGGAAGCCATGAAACTTTTCAATGAAATCGAAGCTGAAGTAAGCGGTGAAATCGTGGAAGTCCTTGTAAAAGAAGGTCAGCTTGTAGAATATGGTCAACCATTATTTTTAGTAAAGCCGGAATGAGGAGCTGTTTCTAAATGATTAAAAAGGTATTAATTGCCAATCGTGGGGAAATTGCTGTCCGAATCATCCGGGCATGCAAGGAATTAGGAATCGAGACTGTTGCTGTCTATTCAGAAGCAGATAAAGAAGCATTACATGTTCAAATTGCTGACGAAGCATATTGCATCGGTCCTAAATTATCAAAAGACAGTTATTTAAATAAAACCAACATTATCAGCACAGCCAAGAAAACGGGATCCGATGCAATTCATCCGGGATATGGTTTCCTAGCTGAAAATGCCGACTTTGCCGAGCTATGCCGTGAATGCAATATCATTTTCATCGGTCCTAGCCCCGAAGCGATCAATAAAATGGGAACAAAGGACGTGGCAAGGGAAACCATGCGCAAAGCTGGTGTACCGATCGTGCCAGGTTCTAAAGGCATAATCAAAGATACGGATGAGGGTGTAGCACTAGCTAATGAAATGGGCTACCCAGTCATCATCAAAGCTACTGCAGGCGGAGGCGGTAAAGGTATCCGCGTCGCAAGGACGGAAGAAGATCTCATTAAGGGCATTAACATCACGCAACAGGAAGCCGCGACGGCATTCGGGAATCCTGGCGTGTATATTGAAAAGTTCATCGAGGACTTCCGTCACGTTGAAATACAGGTCATGGCAGATAATCATGGCAACGCCATCCATTTAGGTGAGCGTGATTGTACGGTCCAACGACGTTTGCAAAAACTTGTTGAAGAAACCCCGTCACCGGCGTTGGATGGTGAAATACGTGCGGAAATGGGGCAGGCCGCTGTGACGGCTGCGCTTGCCGTAAACTATTCAGGTGCCGGAACAGTAGAATTTATTTATGACTATGTGAATAGGAAATACTACTTTATGGAAATGAATACACGTATCCAGGTTGAGCACCCAGTTACAGAAATGGTAACGGGCGTGGATTTGATTAAAGAACAGATCAAAGTTGCTTCAGGCAACAAACTATCGCTTTCGCAAGAGGATGTCACTTATAACGGATGGTCTATCGAATGCCGGATAAATGCCGAAAACCCAGAAAAGAATTTCATGCCTTCCGCAGGTAAGATTCAAATGTATTTACCTCCAGGCGGCTACGGAGTTCGTGTTGATTCTGCGGCATACCCTGGGTACTCGATACCGCCGTATTACGATTCCATGATCGCTAAATTGATCGTCCATGCACCGACTAGAGAAGAGGCGATCGAGAAGATGAAACGCGCCTTGGGTGAGTTTGTCATTGAAGGGATCAGTACCACAATTCCTTTCCATATTAAGTTACTTCAGCATGAACAATTTGTTTCCGGGGAATTTAATACCAAATTCCTTGAAATATATGATGTAATGAACTCATAATGTAAAGGAAGACAGGAGGTGCTTTTGAATGAGTGAAATGGAAGGCCAATTACTCGAAATGAATGATTATAATAGTGGGCTGGGCAAAGTGGAGATTGCGCCTGAGGTGATTGAGGTGATTGCGGGTATCGCTGCATCGGAAGTTGAAGGTGTTGCACATATGCGCGGGAATTTCGCTACGGGTGTTGTTGAAAAGCTTGGTAAAAAGAACCACGGTAAAGGTGTTAAAGTGGACTTAACGGGAGAATCCATCAAAGTCGAACTTTATTGTGTCATGAAGTTTGGTGTTTCAATTCCGAAAGTTGCTCAGGAAGTGCAAGATAACATTCGTGAAGCTTTATTGAATATGACCGCTATCGACGCTGGCGAAGTGAACATTCATGTAGTGGGCATTGCGTTTGAAAACGCTAAACAAGAAGCGGATTACGAACAAGAAGTGTAAGTGGGCTTCATTCGATTCACACCTGCAAAAACCCGGCAAAAAGCCGGGTTTTTGTTTTTTGAATGTAAACTCAAAGATACCCGTTTTTGGAGCCTGCTTATAATATTAAATTTAAATGAACATAATAAGGCGGTGTCTGGAAATTTCCCTTTAATTCAAGGGTGATTTCTGTTAGAGTGTAAAAGGTGAAATATGAGCATGAAAGCTAGGCAAGAGCTTTTCGACACTTTCAAAAAGTATGGGACTGTGTTGGCCGTTTAATTGGAAAATAATCTTGAAATGTAATCTTGAATCAAGATATTGAATCATTTGGCCTTTAATTTAGTGGGATTTAGCTTGTTTTTATAAATAATATAGCGAGAATCTTAATATTTTTGAAAAAATGTTATTTAATGTTCGTTTGTTCTAGCATTTTCATATATAATAGTAGATGTAAAAGGAGTAAGATTATGAAAAGAAGAGAAGCCCGTGAAAAATCCCTTCAAGCACTATATCAGATAGATATTGCCAACTCAAATGCAGAAGAAGCAATGGAAAGCGTACTGGATGGTGCTCCCACTGATGAATATTTCAAAAAATTAGTAATGGGGATAACGGAAAATCGAGAACGAATTGATGGAATGATCAGGGACAACTTAGAGAATTGGACGTTGGAAAGACTGGCGAACATTGATCGGAATTTACTGCGGATCGCGGTTTATGAAATGGTTCACAGTGAAGATGTTCCTGTAAGTGTTGCAATGAATGAAGCTATTGAAATTGCTAAGAAATTCGGTGATGATCAATCGAGCAGCTTTGTAAATGCCGTTTTATCCAAAGTAAAGGTGAAAAGCGGCAGCTAAAGTTGCAGCCTCGAACAAGGATTCTCACAGCAATTTCTTTAGGGAAATTAACTTGGGAGGAAATAAACACATGTCAGCTCAAATCATTAATGGTAAAGAAATTGCGGAGTCAGTTAGGCAGGAAATCAGTAAGGAAGTTCAACAATTACGAAAAAAAAATATCGTTCCGGGTTTGGCTGTAATCCTGGTGGGTGACAATCAAGCATCACAAACTTATGTGCGCAATAAGCAAAAGGCCTGTGAGGACTTGGGCATGCATTCCGTATTGATTAAAAAGCCTGCGGAACTCTCTCAGGAGGAATTAATTCAGAGCATTGCTGAATTAAACCAGGATGACAGCATTCATGGTATATTGGTGCAGCTGCCATTGCCTGGACATATTCAGGAAAAAGCGATCATTGAAGCGATTTCTCCTGAAAAGGATGTTGATGGATTCCACCCGATTAATATTGGGCGGATGATGACGGGCCAAGATGCATTTTTACCTTGTACTCCATATGGCGTCATGGTGATGCTTGAGTATATCGACTATGACCTTGAAGGTAAGCATGTTGTCATCGTAGGGAGAAGTAATATCGTCGGTAAGCCAGCCGGACAATTATTTTTAAATGCAAATGCAACCGTTACATACTGTCATTCACGGACAAAGGATCTTGCCTATTATACTAAGCAAGCCGATGTCGTTGTGGCAGCTGTCGGAAAGAGGGACACGATCACGAGTGACCATATTAAAGAAGGCGCAGTCGTCATTGACGTCGGAATGAACAGGAATGATGAAGGGAAGCTTTGCGGTGATGTGGCGTTTGATGAAGTGAAAAATAAGGCTTCATACATTACACCTGTTCCTAAAGGCGTTGGTCCAATGACGATTACGATGCTTATGAAGAATACGGTCAAATCTGCTCAAAAAGCACTTGAACAGAACGAGCAAGCATTAAAAAGCTGAAAAAAACGTTAAATTATTTTAAAGAAGCGGACCTCTTGTTTTATAATAACGGGAGACCGCTTTTTTCCATTCATGGATTGATCAAGTTTCAAGTATAATCTATAGGCGGTTTTCTTTATATCCGATTTCCATCGGAAGGAGACATTATATGAGCAACCAACAATATTTGAGTGTGTCGGCTTTAACGAAGTACATCAAAAGGAAGTTCGATGCCGATCCCCATTTGCAAAATGTATACATAAAAGGTGAAATTTCAAATTTTAAACAACATACAAGCGGACATATGTATTTTACTTTAAAGGATGAGAAGGCCCGACTCCTCTCCGTTATGTTTGCCGCCAATAATAAAGGGATGAAATTCCTGCCCGAAAATGGTATGAAGGTACTTGTTAAGGGCGATATATCCTTATATGAAGCAGGGGGACAGTATCAGCTTTATGTGAAAAGCATGGCCCCTGATGGTGTGGGGGATTTGTATCTTGCTTATGAACAGCTGAAGAAAAAGCTGGAGGCGGCTGGTTTGTTTTTGGCCGAACACAAGAAGCCGATCCCGCAGTACCCTAAGTCTGTAGGTGTCATAACATCGCCGACCGGAGCTGCATTAAGAGATATTCTGATAACCATCAAGCGGAGATATCCAATCGCCAGGATCATCGTTTATCCAGCACTTGTACAAGGGAATAATGCAGCTAAATCGATTGCCAAGGCAATTTCCATGGCTAACGCAAGGGCGGAAAGCGATGTTCTCATTGTCGGAAGGGGCGGCGGGTCGATCGAGGAACTATGGGCGTTTAATGAGGAGATAGTGGCTGAATCGATTTATGATTCCGATATACCGGTAATTTCTGCTGTCGGTCACGAAACCGATTTTACAATTGCTGATTTTGTCGCCGATATGCGTGCTCCTACACCGACTGGTGCAGCAGAGTTAGCGGTTCCTCACTTGAATGAAATTCTCGAACGCCTGATGAACCGCAAGAATCGATTGACCCGCTCCATTCAAGAAGCGGTGAATTTTGAACGGACCCGTTTAACAAGGATGGAGAGGTCTTATGCTTTCCGTTATCCACATAAAATGTATGAACAAAAGCTGGAACAGCTGGACAAGACGATGGACAGGCTAGGTAGGACCAGCACGCGATATTTCATGAAAAAGAGAGATGAGCTGAATCAGCTGAACGAAATTCTGAAAAAGCAGCATCCTGAACAAGCGGTGAAAAATGCGAAAGGTGAATTACAGCAGCATGCAAAGGTTTTACGAAGGGCCATGGAAGCCATCTATCGGCAAAAATCACAGCAGTTCGTCCATATAACAGCCACTTTATCTGCCCTAAGTCCACTAAAAATCATGGAACGGGGCTATGGTTTGGTTTTTGCTGAGGATGAGACATTAGTGAAAAGTACACATCAAGTATCCAAAGGGGATAAGATAGCGGTTTCGATAAAAGATGGAACCCTTGAATGTGAAATTAAAGAAATAAAGGAGCGGATTGAACCATGACAAAAAAACAGGAAGCTACATTTGAAGAAGCGATGGAGAATCTCGAAAAAATTGTAGAGCAGTTGGAAGAGGGCGATGTACCCTTGGAAGAAGCCATCTCCATCTATAAACAAGGAATGGATTTATCAAGGCTTTGCCATTCAAAGCTTAAGGCTGTTGAAGATCAGTTGACTCAAATTTTACGCGAAGATGGGGAACTTGAAAACTTCGCTGTACAGGAGGAAGAATGACATGGGTACGGCGTCCTTTGAAATGTTTTCTAAAGAATATAAGGCGGTTATAGAACGGGAAATCGTGGAATATGTCAATAAACTTAAAGCTCCGGCAGTGGTCAAAGAAGCCATGATCTATTCACTGGAGGCAGGAGGTAAACGGATTCGCCCGTTATTGGTCTTTGCAGTTCTGGAGGCCTTTGGAAAAAACTTAAGGATGGGGATTCCTGCAGCGGCTGCCATTGAAATGATTCATACATATTCTTTGATTCATGATGATCTTCCGGCGATGGATGATGATGATCTCCGGCGCGGAAAACCGACGAACCATAAAGTGTTCGGTGAAGCGGTAGCAATACTGGCAGGAGATGCGCTTCTTACATATAGCTTTCAATTGGTGACGGATATAATCGATCCCGAGGTGACGGCTGAAATGAAGCTGAACCTAGTAAGTGAAATTGCCAATTCTGCCGGAGCCGAAGGAATGGTTGGAGGGCAAGTTGCGGATATGGAAGGTGAAAATAAACAGTTGACCCTTCAGGAATTGGAGTATATACATGAACATAAAACAGGGAAGTTATTGACTGCAAGCATCCTTTCAGGTGCTATATTAGCCGGGGCGAATGAAGAACAGCAACTGCATTTACGTGATTTTGCTTACCATCTGGGGCTTGCTTTTCAAATTCGCGATGATATCCTGGATATTGAAGGGTCAGTCGAGTTGATCGGCAAGCCGGTTGGCAGTGATGTGGGGAATCATAAAAGCACATATCCATCTTTGCTTACGCTTCAAGGAGCAAAGGAAAAGTTGGAACATCATATAGAACTTGCCCATGCCGCTTTAGGAAAAACAACATTACAAACGGGTTTGTTGAATGAACTAACTGATTTAATAGCGAACCGTAATCATTGATTGTGGCTAAATTTGTTATCAATTGAGGTTTTATGGTATACTCATTGTGCAAAAATATGTGAAAATCAAAATGAATTTTTTTATTGAGATACGTGATAAAATAGGTATAATAAGCCGCCGAAATCACCTGGGTGTTGGCGGCTATTTTTTAACTTAAAACCATTTTTTCGGTCTAGTCATCCATAGTCCTTTTTTAATGAGGCTTTGTTTATGCTTACAACCGAAAACTACAGAAAGTGAGTGGTCCTGTTTGGATCTTCTATCTATAAAAGACCCTTCTTTTTTGAAGAAGATGAATAATGAAGAACTTGTCGAGTTAAGTGTGGAAGTACGTAAATTCCTTGTGGAAAAATTATCGGTGACCGGTGGGCATATTGGGCCCAATTTAGGTGTTGTCGAGTTGACTATAGCTTTGCATAAAGAATTCGACAGTCCGAATGATAAAATTTTATGGGATGTCGGACATCAATCCTATGTCCATAAAATCCTGACTGGCAGAGCAGGAGAGTTCGACACCTTAAAGAAATATAAAGGCCTTTGCGGTTTTCCTAAAATGATTGAAAGCCCCCATGATGTTTGGGAAACAGGTCACAGTTCGACTTCCCTTTCAGCTGCAATGGGAATGGCGGCTGCCCGTGATATCAAAGGTGAAAGCAGTTTTATTTTGCCTGTAATCGGGGACGGTGCACTAACAGGCGGAATGGCGCTTGAAGCGTTGAATCATATCGGTGATGAAAAAAAGGACATGATCGTTATCCTGAATGATAATGAAATGTCCATAGCCCCTAACGTAGGTGCCCTGCACACGGTATTGGGAAGATTGCGGACAGCAGGTAAATATAACTGGGCAAAAGATGAATTGGAACTGCTTTTGAAAAAAATTCCTGCAGTCGGTGGTAAACTTGCAGCTACAGCTGAACGATTGAAGGATAGCATGAAGTACTTATTGGTCTCAGGAATCTTTTTCGAAGAGCTTGGTTTCACATACCTTGGACCAGTAGATGGTCATAATTATGAAGAATTGCTGGAGAATTTAAGATATGCCAAGAAAACGAAGGGACCTGTACTGCTGCATGTCATCACGAAAAAAGGCAAAGGATATTCACCTGCCGAATTGGATACAACAGGGAACTGGCATGGGACAGGCCCATATAAGATAGAGACTGGCGATTTCGTTAAATCCCCTAGTAAAGGTCCTGCTTGGAGCGCTCTTGTAAGCGATACTGTCAGCAGGCTAGCTCGTGACGATGAGCGGATTGTCGCGATTACACCTGCTATGCCCGTAGGATCGAAGTTGGTGGGCTTTTCTCAAGAGTTCCCAGAGCGTTTCTATGATGTAGGGATTGCCGAGCAGCATGCTGCAACTTTTGCCGCAGGATTGGCAACGCAAAAAATGAAACCTTTCCTGGCTATATATTCAACCTTCCTGCAAAGAGCTTATGACCAGGTCGTTCATGATATATGCCGTCAAAATTTGAACGTATTCATAGGGATCGATCGTGCCGGATTGGTTGGTTCCGATGGTGAAACGCATCAAGGCGTTTTCGATATTGCTTTCTTACGCCATGTACCGAATATGGTGTTGATGATGCCTAAAGATGAAAACGAAGGTCAGCATATGGTCAATACAGCCTTAAACTATAATGATGGTCCGATTGCTATGCGTTTCCCTCGTGGGAATGGTTGGGGAGTTGTGATGGATACCGAATTAAAGCAGATTCCAATCGGTTCGTGGGAAGTTCTTAAAGAAGGAACGGATGCTGCCATCTTAACGTTCGGAACAACGATTCCCATGGCTCTTGAAGCGGCAGAACTGCTGGAGAAAGAGGATTATTCAGTTAAGGTGATCAATGCCCGGTTCATTAAGCCTTTGGATGAGAACATGCTAAGCAGTCTCCTTGGTGAAAAAATGCCAATCTTGACAATAGAAGAAGCGGTTCTTCAAGGTGGTTTTGGTAGCTCTGTACTTGAATATGCTCATGATCAAGGTTTTTATGGGGCAACTATAGATCGAATGGGAATACCTGATTATTTCATTGAACATGGAAGTGTCGATGAACTTCTTGAAGAAATCGGTTTAACGACTGAGACAGCCATCAAAAAGATTAAAATGATAACACCCAAAAAAGAAAAAAGGGCCTGACAATATGAAAGTGATGAAAGAAAGAGTAGATGTATTACTTGTAGAACAAGGCTTGGCCGATACACGTGAAAAAGCGAAGCGTATGGTTATGGCAGGCCTTGTCTACGCGAATGAAGAAAGGTACGAGAAACCGGGGGAAAAAGTGCCGGTCGATCTCGAATTTACGATCAAAGGAAAAGTTATGCCTTACGTTTCAAGAGGCGGTCTTAAACTTGAGAAGGCATTAAGGGAATTCGATTTACAAGTGAATGGAAAAATACTGCTTGATATAGGATCATCAACTGGTGGGTTCACGGATTGTGCTTTGCAAAATGGCGCCATAATGTCTTATGCGCTTGATGTCGGCTATAATCAGCTTGCCTGGAAGCTTAGGCAGGATGAGCGGGTAAAAGTAATGGAACGGACCAATTTCCGTTATGTTACACCCGCCGATCTCGATGGGGAGATGCCAAACTTTGCAAGCATTGATGTTTCTTTCATCTCGCTTACGTTAATTTTACCGGTGCTAAAGACCTTGCTCGTCCCGAATAGTGATGTTGTTGCCTTGGTTAAACCGCAATTCGAAGCTGGGAAGGATCAAGTGGGTAAAAAGGGGATTGTTCGTGATCCCAAAATCCACAAACAAGTGTTGGATAAGATCATTTCTTTTTCTTTAAAGGAAGGCTATGATATTAAGAATGCCTCCTTCTCACCTATTACCGGCGGTGATGGAAATATTGAATTCTTACTTCATTTACACTGGCAAGGGTCGAAGGAAGAAGGAGCGATATTGCTTTCGAAAACGGTTGATGACATCGTTGGAGAGGCCCATGCCCAATTTAAAAAAGAATAGCTAGAACTTTGTATGGGCTCCTTTGGCTGAATGGTTGGCTAAAGGAGCTTTTTAACTATACATTGTGCGTCATGAACTGAATCATTTAACGGTTGATACATAAAAAAGGTAAGTACAAATAATAGACTTGTATTCATTTTTAGAGAAAAAGTTGTACAATTGCATAAAAATCCGATAACATTAATATTAGCCACTTTCTAAAGCGGCCTATTTGCACGTACTGATGACCGAAGCAATCCCGTAGTGGGACAGCCTGCTTAAGTAAGAAATGAAAGTGATACCATTACCATTAAATGAGCAACAGTTGAGAAGAGGTGCTTCTACTTATGAATAAAGGACAACGACATATAAAAATAAGGGACATTATAACGAATAATGATATCGAAACCCAGGATGAGTTAGTTGAAGAATTGAAATTAGCTGGATACAATGTAACTCAAGCCACTGTTTCTAGGGATATTAAAGAGCTTCACCTTGTAAAAGTTCCTTTAACGGATGGAAGGTATAAATACAGTCTGCCGGCCGACCAACGTTTCAATCCACTTCAAAAATTAAAGAGAATCCTTGTCGATGCATTTGTACGCATTGACTCAGCCAACAATTTACTGGTTATGAAGATGCTCCCAGGTAATGCCCAGGCAATCTGTGCATTGATTGATAATTTAAATTGGCAAGAAATACTCGGGACGATCGGCGGCGACGATACTTGTTTAATTATCTGCCGTTCTGAGGAAGATGCAAAGATCATTTCCGGCAAATTCTTGGACATGCTCTAATAATGTTGTGAGGTGACCTAGTTTGTTAACAGAACTATCGATTAGGAATTTTGCGATCATAGACAGCCTGTCCGTTTCATTTGAGAAAGGCTTGACGGTCTTGACAGGAGAAACAGGGGCAGGGAAGTCAATCATAATAGATGCCGTTCATCTTTTGGTTGGGGGACGTGGTTCTGCAGAGTTCATTCGGCATGGTGAGTCGAAGGCTGAAATAGAAGGATTATTCCAAATTGAAGATGAAAAACACCCGGTCTTTGCCAAAGCGGAAGAGTTTGGCATCGATATGAATGATGGGATGGCGATACTTCGAAGGGATATCTCACTGAGCGGCAAAAGCGTTTGCAGGGTAAATGGAAAGCTTGTAACGATTTCCACCTTACGTGAGATAGGACGGACGTTGATAGATATCCATGGTCAGCATGAACATCAGGAATTAATGGACGAACGACTCCATCTTCCACTGCTCGATCAATTCGGCGGTGAAAAAATCGCATCTGCACTCACTGAATACCAAAAGCTATATAAACGTTATGAAACCGCTTCTAAACAATTGAATGGTTTGAGCCAAAATGAACAGCAAATGGTCCACCGCCTTGATTTGATCCAATTTCAATTCGATGAAATCCAAAAAGCTGATTTGAAATTACGCGAAGATGAAGAATTGATGGAAGAGCGGAAGAAAATTAATAATTTTGAAAAAATCCATGAAGCGCTGCAAACCAGTTATAATGCTTTAAATGGTGAGCAGCATGCAATTGATTGGCTTTCCGTAGCCATGAATAATTTGGAGGAAGCGGCAGGGCTTGATGAAGGATTAAAGAACAGCTCTGAAACCGTTTCAAATAGCTACTTCCTGCTTGAAGAGGCCGTGTCCAACATCCGTGACCAATTAGACTCTTTGGATTATGATACAGAACGAGTGGAATTCATTGAAAGTCGCCTTAATGAAATAAATCAATTAAAGCGTAAATACGGGCGGACCATCGAGGAAATCCTGGAATATGGGGCCGCTATTGAAGAAGAAGTCGAAAAGCTGCTAAATAGGGAAACCCATATAGCGAAGCTTGAAAAGGAAATGAAATCCATCAAGGCAGATTTAATTGTCGAAGCAAAGAATCTGTCTGAACTTCGCCAGAAATTTGCTCAGCAGCTAACCAAAAAGATTCATCAGGAATTAAAAGATTTATACATGGAAAAGACAATTTTCGAACCACATTTCCTTCAAACGGCCTATACTTTCGATGAATTGTCAGATAGGGGCATCAATCAGTCAGGGCTGGATTCAATGGAATTTTATATTTCCACCAATCCAGGTGAACCATTAAAACCTCTTTCTAAAATCGCATCTGGTGGAGAGCTGTCTAGGATCATGCTGGCATTGAAAAGCATATTCTCCAAGCACCAAGGTATAACGTCCATTATCTTTGATGAAGTGGACACAGGTGTGAGCGGACGGGTTGCGCAATCCATTGCCGAAAAGATCTATAAAGTGGCAACTGGATCACAAGTACTGTGCATATCCCATTTGCCACAAGTGGCAGCTATGGCGGATACTCACCTTTTCATAGCGAAAAATGTAAGGGCCGGACGCACGAATACATCGGTAAAGCCGTTAATTGAAACTGAAAAAATAAAAGAAATTGGCAGGATGATTTCAGGAGTAGAGATAACGGATTTGACGAAACAACATGCAAATGAATTAATCCAGCTTGCCAAAAGGCTGAAGATAACATCTTGAAGGGCCGGTAAGAAGATTAATTAAACTTATCATAAGCATTCATTGTAAAGCTATCCAAAAACGGATAGCTTTTATTTTTTGCATCTGTTATAAATGACTGTCATGAGGGCTAAATTAAAGGTGTAGCCATTAAGTTTCAGAGAGCGAGGAGAGTGAATGGATTGAAATTTATATGGATAAACAGGATCATCGGTGGAATTCTCCTTGTTTCGCTATTAACATTAGGGTTATACCAGCCATCTCGTGAATATTTTTTAATTCCAAATCATCTTGTACTATTTGAAGGAAGTCAATATAGTATTTCCAAATCATTGCCTGTTACTGCAAAAACTTCGGGATCCAGTGATGGAATATCGCTTCATGATGAACAAGCTTCGATTACGCTTGGTGCTGAGAAACCAGGTACGAATGAAGTGTTACTAGATGTAGCAGGCTTGCCTGCCAAAAAGGTCGACATCAGGGTGTTAAAAGACTTTAAAGTCATGCCTGGAGGCCAATCGATTGGAGTAAAGCTTAATACTCTTGGGGTGCTTGTAGTAGGTCATCATCTTATTGATACTGCGCAGGGGAAAAAATCACCGGGAGAAAAAGCGAAAATTGAAATCGGTGATATTATTACAGAAATCAATGGTCAGACGATAAAGAAGATGGGGGATGTAACCCCTTTTGTTCAGCAGGCAGGCGAAAAGGGTGAGGCGTTGAATCTTGTCATTAACCGTGATAATGAAGTGCTCCACAGTACCCTATTACCTCTAAAAGATAAGAATGAAGGAACTTACAAATTGGGTTTGTATATCCGTGATTCGGCAGCTGGTATCGGAACGATGACGTTTTATCACCCGGATTCAAAAAAATATGGGGCGTTGGGACATGTCATATCCGATATGGATACAAAAAAGCCGATTGTTGTTAAGGACGGACAGATTGTTCAATCGACGGTCACATCCATCGAAAAGGGAAGCAATGGTGATCCCGGAGAAAAATTGGCACGCTTTTCTTCTAATAAAGAAAAAATAGGAAATATCAATCGCAATAGCCCCTTTGGAATTTTTGGGAAATTAAATCAAGATTATAAAAATGGAATTAACGACAAGCCACTCCCCATAACCCTTTCCCATGAGGTAAAGGAAGGACCAGCAAAAATCCTTACAGTGGTGGATGGTTCTAAAGTGGAGGAATTCGATGTCGAAATCGTCAGTTCCATACCACAGAAGTTTCCTGCCATTAAAGGAATGGTCTTAAAAGTGACGGATAAAGAATTGCTGCAAAAAACAGGTGGGATCGTTCAAGGTATGAGCGGCAGTCCTATCATACAAAATGGGAAATTAATCGGTGCAGTCACCCATGTATTCGTTAATGATCCTACAAGTGGGTATGGAGTCCATATCGAATGGATGTTAAACGAAGCCGGTATAAATATATACGACAAAAATAATTATGAAAAGGCAAGCTAAGAATCCGGGTATCCTTTTGGATGCCCCTTTTTAATGGGAAGTTATGGTTAGCATAGGTTGTGGGTAGGAATTAAATTTGATTTCTTCAAAAAATAGAGGTTTTTTTGAAACGATGTGATAAAATAATAACGATATGAAGATTTTTCGACAATCGCTTAATTCGAATAGCAAACGAAGTCGAAAACAAGAGATATCCGGAGAATAATATTGAATTCCTTATATTTTTTCAAAAATAAAAGGAATTTAGTTTCCATTGTCGAAAAGTTCAATTACAATAGAATTTAGTCATATAGAAAAAAAGACCAATTGTAGTTGAGGAGGAAATCAAGCGTGAAAAAAATTAAGGTGTGCGTTGTAGATGATAATAGAGAACTTGTTGGCCTTCTGGAAGAATACATTTCTGCACAGGAAGACATGGAAGTAATTGGGGTGGCACATAACGGTCAAGATTGCCTGGGGATGCTTGAAAGCGTTGATCCGGATATATTGATCCTCGATATTATCATGCCTCATTTAGATGGGTTAGGTGTACTTGAAAAACTTCGTGAAGTAAAACGGGGTGCTATGCCTAATGTGATTATGCTTACTGCCTTTGGTCAAGAAGATGTAACGAAAAAAGCTGTTGATTTGGGTGCGTCTTACTTTATCCTGAAACCATTCGATATGGAAAATCTGGCCAATCACATACGTCAGGTAAGCGGTAAAGGGCAGGCGGTTTTAAAAAATCATAGTCAATTTAGCTATCGTCCCCAAAATGAATCCAAGCCGAAGAACCTCGATGCCAGTATCACAAGCATCATTCACGAAATTGGAGTGCCTGCACATATTAAGGGCTATTTGTATTTAAGGGAAGCGATATCAATGGTATATAATGATATTGAACTATTGGGTTCTATCACCAAAGTTTTATATCCGGATATCGCAAAAAAATACAATACTACGGCCAGCCGTGTTGAACGTGCTATCCGTCATGCGATTGAAGTGGCCTGGAGCCGTGGAAATATAGAATCCATATCATCTCTTTTCGGATATACCGTAAGCATGACTAAGGCAAAACCTACAAATTCCGAATTCATTGCCATGGTTGCCGATAAGCTGCGCCTCGAACATAAAGCTTCTTGACAGGGGTAGGGGAACACCGGTTGTAAGGATTCAGGGTAACAACAATTGACCATATAAAGGCTAGAGCCGCTAAATATAAATAGGAACTCTCCGTCTGGAGGTAAAGGACAGGAAGAAGTTGCTTCTTGATTTTTTCTAATCGGCAACTTCAAATTTTTTACGCCGGTTAAAAAAAATTAAACGCCTTTTATTTATTGGATTTTGAAGGAAATCCCATAAATAAAAGGCGTTTTTGTTTGGTTGAAAAAGCGATTTTAGGCGAAGTAGATGCTATATGGCTCCCTTTTCTTAATTTTTAGATATATAATTATAGGTATATATGACCATGCGGAAAGGAGGGTTAGTAAATGATTTATGAAAAATATGGGCATTTTGTATTAGAAGCGGATAGAGATATGGTTTTTATCACCGTTTTTCAAAAAGGGTTTTCCATTCTTCAATTGAATCCTATCCTGTTGGAATTTCCGCAAATCATGCTTGAGAACGTCAAAGACTTGAAGGGTGCACTGACAGAGGCAAGCGGGGAAAGAATTCAAGTGGGAAGACGGAAACCGATTACGGAGTTGGACATAGCAGCTGATAAAATGTCCGCAAGTGTAAAACTCAATTGTTCAGAAAACTACCTGAAAGAGAACTATTCAGTAATTATGTGGAATATTTTAGAGAGTCTTCAAAGTGAAGGTATTACCGAAGGGATTTTAATGCATGTCTTGCAAAATGAGCTGAGCATCAAAGAGCAAACAGTTATTGCGAAAGGAATGGAACCAGTCCATGCCAAAGATGCAGTGGTTACCTATTTTAAAAGATCGGAAAGAAAACCAGCGGTCCGTGAAGATGGGAAAGCTGATTATTATGATATGAGTTTTCTTGATGAAGTGAAAAGGGGGGATTGGCTGGGGGAAAGGATACCGCCTTCATCTGGTGAGATGGGGAGGCGAATTACAGGGGAGATAGCCTTGCCCAGGAAAGGAAAGGATAAGAAACTTCTATATGATCAAAAAACGGTTGCTGCTATCGAGGAAGACGGAAAGATCATTCTAAGGGCATTGATTGATGGTGTGGTGCAATTTAGGGAAGGGAAGATCGCGGTAGGTGATCACCTATTGATTGACGGTGATATAGGCAATAAAACAGGGAATATCGAATTTGATGGAAGTGTGACCATTAAAGGTACGGTTATCGATCATTTTTCCGTGACGGCTACGAAGGATATTTCCATTTTAAGTGAGCTTGGTGTAAGTAATGTGAAGGAAATCAAGTCAATGGAGGGGGATGTATTCATTAAAGGGGGGATATTTGGTAGAGGTGTGTCCAAAATATCTGCAGCAAGGAACATCTTTGTAAAACATGCCAACGAATGCCACTTATCAGCAGGGGAAAATATACATATAGGATCATATTCGCTGGGGAGTTTCCTGAAAGCCAAAAATATCTTCACGGATGAAAAGAAGGGGAAATTAATCGGTGGCGTGATTGAAGCGCATGGAAAAGTGAGGGCGGCTGTACTCGGGAATCGAATGGAACGGAAAACGTTAATAAACGTGAAGGGATTTAACCGTGATCTTTTAAAAGAAGAATTGAAAGAGACTTTGCTTTTATATAAATCAAAAATAATGAAACTTGAATCAATAAAGGAAAATCTGGATGTATATGAAATGTCTCCGGGACAATTGAATGATGTCTCAAATATATCAATGGGACGAAAAACGGAAGTCAATCATGGACATGCTTGAATCAAAAGGTGAAGGGGAAATTACGATTGGTCAAATGGCCTTCCCGGATACCCGCTTGCAAATCAAAAGCTTGGAAAAGAAATTGAGTGGTTTACGAAAGGGACATTCTATGCAGAAAATAATCACCTGCATTTTGATTGAAGGATTGATCTAGATGAAAATAATTTGCTGTTTCCTTTCATAAAATTGGGTTATAACAATTATTGAGAGAGGCGGCTTTTCATCATGACCTTAATCTTTGCGCATCGAGGATCTGCAGGAACACATCCGGAAAATACGATGTCGGCGTTCAAAGAAGCTGCCCGTGTCGGGGCGGACGGAATTGAAACGGATGTCCAGCTCTCGAAAGATGGAGAAGTGGTCATCATTCACGATGAAAAGCTCGATCGGACCACGAATGCCTCGGGGTATGTAAAAGACCGGACCTTGATGGAGTTGAAAACACTTAATGCTTCTGCAACCCATAAGGGTAAATTGGGTAAAGAAAAGATTCCGACGCTTGAAGAACTATTTATTTGGCTTTACGATAATCAGCTTTTTTGCAATATTGAATTGAAAAATACGCTTTTTCTGTATCCAGGCTTAGAAGAGAAAGTCATCCGGCTCATCCGTACTTATGAAATGGAGGAAAGAGTGATCCTTTCTTCCTTCAATCATTACAGTTTGGTCAATTGCCATCAATTGGCACCTGATTTGGAAACCGCACCCCTGTATAGGGATGTTCTATACATGCCGTGGATATATGCCAAGGCAATAGGCGGAAGTGCAATCCACCCAAATATCCGGGCTGCCCCTGATGCACTAATTCAAGCATCGGTGAGTATGGGTGTTCCTGTAAGGCCATATACCATTAATAAAGAAGCCGAGATGAAGCGGTTATTCAAACTGGGGTGCAGCGGCATCATAACCGATTTTCCCGAGGCAGCCATACGGATCAGAGAAGGATTGAAATCAAGATAAAGAAAGAAGGTGCCATATGATACATGGCACCTTCTATTTACGTTTAAAATTTAGTGAATCTGCTTTGAACCTTATTTTGTTTTCGATCTCGATGAAGGACGAAGCCGGCGATAAAGGCGATTCCGCCAATGGTAATGAGCAGTCCTATTAAAAATTGCAGCCAAAGGACTGGATAGGGAGGCTGTAAAATACCGAACACCATGTCCCTCATTATTTTTATGCCATAGGCAGCAAAGGCACCGGGTATAAAAAGAATCAAAAAAGCGATTAAACGTTTCATGCGGTCAAATCCCTTCCGAAAATTCCGTCTTTAAAAAATGATAAAGGATATAAATTATTTGTCAAGTTTCGGGAATCTAGATAATGACTGGGAGTTGGTGGCTGTTTTTAAAGGGTACCGATATGGTAAAATGTTTGGGAGTATGAAAAAAATTGCAGGGAATGAACTATTAAAAGGGGTAATTATATCTTAAGGGGGATGGCTCATGCAAAAGGTCATGATAGTAGGGGGAGGAGTGGGAGGGACAACCGTGTTGAAGCTCCTATCGGAAAGTGAAGTATTCTCCATTGTTTGTATGGCTGATACGAATGAATCCGCTGAAGGGATGCTTGCCGCAAAGGAACGAAGGATTCCTACAGTGACTGATTGGAGCATGGGATTGGAGCGGGATTTGGACATCATATTTGATACGACCGGAGACCCATCTGTCTATAAAAAGATAAAAAGGGACATGGGCGAACAAACGATTCTCATTCCAGGAAGTGTCGCCCACATTATGACTAAGTTGTTTGAAGAGAAAAATCGTTTAATAAGTAAATTGGAGAATACCTCGGCAAAAATGGACTTGATCCTAAATACGACCAGTGAAGGGATGGTGGTGATTGATCATGAAGGATTCATCATCATGTTCAATGATAGTGCGGAACGTGCATCTGATACAAAGCGCGAAGATGTGATAGGCAGACATATCAAAGATTTCATCCCTTCAACTGGATTGCTGCGAGTGATGCAAACGAACCAAAAAGAAGTAAATCAGGAAATCACCCTTAGCAATGGGATGGAACTCATAACGACAAGGATACCTCTTGTGAATGCCGATAAAGAAATCATAGGGGCTTTTTCCGTGTTTAGGAATAAAACGGAAGCTGTACAATTGGCAGAGCAGATCACTGATTTAAAAGAGATACAAACGATGCTCCAGGCGATCATTCAATCCAGTGATGAAGCCATATCTGTTGTGGATGATCAAGGAAGGGGGCTTTTGATCAATCCGGCATATACAAGAATCACCGGCTTAACAAAGAGCCAAGTGATCGGTAAGCCGGCTTCCATCGATATTTACGAAGGTGAAAGTATGCATATGAAAGTGCTTCAGACAAAAAAGCCTGTGCGGGGTGTCAATATGCGTGTCGGCCCAAAACATAAGGAAGTGATCGTGAATGTTGCTCCAATCATTGTGGATGGGTGCCTGAAAGGGAGCGTTGGCGTCATTCATGATGTATCGGAAATTCAAGCCTTGACCCACGAACTGAATCGGGCAAGACAGATTATCCGGACATTGCAGGCTAAATATTCCTTTGATGATATAATTGGGGCTTCCGAAGAGATGAAGCTTCCCATTGAACAGGCGAAATTATCGGCAAGAACACCTGCTACTGTCTTATTAAGAGGGGAATCAGGGACTGGCAAAGAGTTATTTGCACATGCCATCCATAATGCGAGCGATAGGAAATTCAATAAATTCGTACGGGTAAATTGTGCGGCCATCTCGGAATCATTACTTGAGAGTGAACTGTTCGGTTATGATGAAGGAGCTTTTACTGGGGCAAGTAGGGGGGGAAAGGTCGGTTTTTTTGAAGAGGCAAATCAAGGGAGTATCTTTTTGGACGAAATTGGTGAATTGCCAGCCAACATCCAAGCTAAATTACTTCGGGTATTACAAGAAAAGGAAATCATCAGAGTGGGGGGGACGAAGCCGATCCCCATCAATGTCCGGGTCATAGCCGCTACGAATATCAATCTTGAACAGGCCATCGCAAACGGATCATTCAGGGAAGACTTGTATTTCAGGCTGAACCGCATGCCCATTTTCATTGCACCATTAAGAAAGAGAAAAGAAGATCTAAGAGAATTGGCGGAGCATTTGATTAATAAAATCAATCAGGAGTATGGACGGAGCATAGAGGGAATTACAGCAGCAGCTATACATAAAATGCAAATGTACAACTGGCCAGGAAATGTGAGGGAACTGGAAAATATCTTAGGACGGGCAATCATTTTCATGAAATTGAACGAGACGGTCATTGATATAGATCATATTCCGGATTTTATTGAAGAGATTCCATTAAAACAGGAGAAATTATTAATGAAGCCTTCTGGCTACGTATCGGGGAAAACGCTCTCGGAGATAATAGACCAGTATGAAGCCGAAATCATTCAGCAAGCGTTCCATACCCACAAGGGAAATAAAACACTTACGGCAAAAGCGCTGGGGATTTCAGTTAGAAATCTATATTACAAAATGGAAAAACTAAAACTGTGAAAATTCTTGCACGCAAATAATTGCATACTATGAAAAAAACTGCGCGGAATTTTCTGATTTATTTTAATTTAAGCGAGACTCCACTTCTAACATGAAATTTTTTTGAATTTGTTATAGGCTATAGTTGCCCAACATATTAACCAGCATCTCCTTTATTTGGATAAAAAGGCTCTCATTATGTATTTTATTGGCATGTTATTTGCATATTTAAAAAGTGCATGGATCTTTCAAGGGAACCATTCCCCATGGGGAAAATATCATGCTAGTAGCGGATTTTATTTAAAATGAACGTAGTAACAAGTAAGAATGAGGAGTAATTCAGTGTCCTCATATCTGATATGTATTAAAACATCTAGGGAGGATTCCTTTATGGAAATTTTTAAATATCTTGAGAAGTATGATTACGAGCAATTGTTATTCTGTCAGGATAAACAATCGGGTTTGAAAGCGATTATTGCCATTCATGATACGACATTAGGGCCTGCGCTTGGAGGCACTAGGATGTGGACTTATGCATCTGAAGAAGATGCCATTGAAGATGCCTTAAGGCTTTCAAGAGGAATGACATATAAGAACGCAGCTGCCGGCTTGAATTTAGGCGGGGGAAAAACCGTCATCATCGGCGATCCCCGTAAGGATAAAAATGAAGAAATGTTCCGTGCATTCGGAAGGTATATCCAAGGGCTGAATGGGCGTTATATAACAGCGGAAGATGTAGGTACAACGGTTGAGGATATGGATCTCATTCATGAGGAGACGGATTTTGTCACTGGGATTTCCCCTGCATTCGGTTCTTCGGGGAATCCTTCCCCTGTAACTGCTTATGGGGTATTTCGCGGTATGAAAGCTGCTGCAAAAGAGGCATTCGGAACTGATTCCTTAGAAGGCAAGGTGATTGCGGTCCAAGGCGTCGGGAATGTTTCTTATAACTTATGCCGTCACCTTCATGAGGAGGGCGCCAAGCTGATCGTTACGGATATCAATAAAGAAAGCGTGGCCCGTGCGGTTGAATCCTTTGGGGCGACTGCAGTTGATCCTGATGAAATTTATGGAGTCGACTGTGATATCTATGCACCTTGTGCATTAGGGGCTGTCATAAATGATCATACAATCAATCAAATCAAGGCGAAGGTCATTGCAGGTGCTGCCAATAATCAATTAAAGGAACCTGTTCATGGCGATCAAATTCATGAAAAAGGTATTATATATGCACCTGACTATGTAATTAATGCAGGTGGAGTCATAAACGTAGCCGATGAGCTTCTAGGGTATAATCGGGAAAGAGCCCTTAAGAAAGTGGAAACGGTTTATGATACAATTGAAAGAGTCATCGAGATTGCAAAACGTGATCAAATACCAACTTATAAGGCAGCGGATAGGATGGCAGAGGAGCGAATTGCTCGCATGAGGAATTCAAGGAGCCAATTCTTGCAAAATGAAAAACATATCTTGAATGGAAGAAAATGAATGTAATTGTACAAGATATAGATTCCTGTGTTTTTTTTAATAAACACAGGAATTTTCAACATGGATAACGTAATAAACATAGGGCAAGTAAAAATGGGATAAATAGTATGCATTTGTGAGGAGGAGTGGTTTTGGCTGAAGAATTTGACCTCGTTATCCTCGGAGGAGGAACAGGCGGGTATGTGGCGGCAATAAGGGCTGCTCAATTAGGATTGAAAACGGCTGTCGTGGAGAAAGGCAAGCTCGGCGGTACGTGTCTACATAAAGGCTGTATCCCTTCGAAAGCACTTTTAAGGAGTGCGGAAGTTTATCAGACTGCAGTGAAAAGTGAGGAATTCGGTATTGTTACCGGGGATGTAAAGGTAGACTTCCTTAAGGTGCAGGAAAGAAAGAATAAAGTGGTCGATCAACTCTATAAAGGTGTTCAGCACTTGATGAAACAAGGAAAGATAACGGTTTATGACGGGTTAGGGCGTATACTTGGTCCTTCTATATTTTCACCGATGCCTGGTACTATTTCCGTGGAAATGAATAATGGCAGTGAAAATGAAATGCTCATTCCTCATAATGTCATCATTGCTACCGGTTCGCGTCCGAAGACACTGCCCGGTTTAACGATTGATGGGGAATTGGTGCTTACATCGGATGAAGCTCTAAAGCTTGAGAGCCTGCCAAAATCAATGATTATTGTAGGCGGTGGAGTTATCGGCATTGAATGGGCTTCGATGCTCAATGATTTTGGTGTGGAAGTGACAGTACTGGAATATGCAGATAGAATCATCCCGACCGAGGACCATGATATTTCCAGTGAAATGCTTCGTCTCCTAACGAAAAAAGGCGTCAAATTCGTTACAGGTGCCAAGGTATTGCCTGAATCCCTGAAAACGGATGTTTCAGTTTCCATTTCTGCAGAAGTCAAAGGTTCGGTAGAGGAATTCACAGCTGAAAAAATGCTGGTTTCCGTAGGCAGATCAGCAAATGTTGAAGGGATCGGCCTTGAAAATACGGAAATTGTGAAAGAAAAAGGTTTTATTGAAACCAATGACTTCTTCCAAACGAAGGAATCACATATCTATGCAATCGGTGATTGTATCGGCGGCCTGCAATTGGCTCACGTTGCCTCCCATGAAGGTATTACGGCCGTTGAACATATAGCAGGCCAAAAACCGGAACGGCTGGATTATTCGCTCATTTCCAAATGTGTGTATTCAAGCCCTGAAGCTGCAAGTGTCGGTTTGACGGAAGAACAGGCAAACAAGGAAGGCTATGATCTTAAAATCGGGAAATTCCCATTCCGTGCAGTTGGTAAGGCCCTTGTTTTCGGGGAAGCGGATGGTTTTGTCAAGATTATCGCCGATAAGAAAACGGATGATATACTGGGCGTTCATATGATCGGGCCACATGTTACGGATATGATTTCAGAAGCGGGACTTGCAAAAGTGCTTGATGCGACACCTTGGGAGATAGGTAAGACAATTCATCCGCACCCAAGTCTTTCTGAAGCAATCGGAGAGGCGGCCCTTGCTGTCGATGGACGTGCCATTCATTCATAAAGAATAAGGTCAGGAGGTTTTATGATGGTAGAGAATCGTCATGAACAATTAGGCTTAAATGAGGAAACGGTTTTAGATATGTACCGGACAATGCTTTTGTCCCGCAGAATTGATGAGCGCATGTGGCTTTTAAACCGATCCGGGAAAATTCCCTTCGTGATTTCCTGCCAAGGGCAAGAAGCTGCACAGGTTGGGGCTGCGTTTGCGCTTGATCGGCAAAAGGATTATGTACTGCCTTATTATCGGGATGTAGGTGTGGTTCTTACCTTCGGAATGACCGCAAAAGACTTGATGCTTTCAGGTTTCGCGAAAGAGGAAGATCCCAATTCCGGCGGGCGCCAAATGCCTGGACATTTTGGTCAAAAGAAAAATAGGATCGTCACTGGTTCATCGCCTGTAACGACACAGGTCCCGCATGCTGTTGGAATTGCCCTTGCAGGGAAGATGGAAGGTAAGGATTTGGTGACATTCGTAACATTTGGGGAAGGTTCATCCAATCAGGGCGATTTTCATGAAGGGGCCAACTTTGCAGGTGTGCACAAGCTACCGGTCATTTTCATGTGTGAAAATAATAAATATGCGATTTCAGTTCCTATTGAGAAACAGCTATCGTGTGAAAATGTTTCCGACAGGGCGATTGGCTATGGGATGCCTGGAATAACTGTGGATGGCAATGATCCATTGGAAGTGTATGCAGCGGTGAAAGAAGCGGCTGACCGTGCACGAAGGGGAGAAGGCCCTACACTGGTAGAAACCGTTTCATACAGGCTCACGCCTCATTCAAGTGATGATGATGACCGAAGCTACCGTACTGCGGACGAAGTGGCCGAAGCCAAAACGAAGGATTCCATAATGACATTTGGAGCGTATTTAAAAGAAGTGGGAATCATGGATGATGAACTTGAGAAACAAATGAATGATGAAGTCATGAAGATAGTAAACGAAGCAACCGATTATGCTGAAAATGCTCCATATCCGAAGGCTGAAAGTGCTATGAATCATGTGTATGCACAAAAGTAAGGGGGTAATAGAATGCCAGTGATTTCTTATATAGATGCCGTGACAATGGCAATGAGGGAAGAGATGGAACGTGATTCCCGTGTATTCGTATTGGGAGAGGATGTTGGAAAAAAAGGTGGGGTCTTTAAAGCCACTCATGGTTTATACGACCAATTCGGTGAAGCCAGGGTCATCGATACACCGCTCGCTGAATCTGCAATTGCAGGAGTGGGAATTGGAGCCGCCATGTATGGTCTTCGGCCGATAGCTGAGATGCAATTTGCTGATTTCATCATGCCTGCCATTAACCAAATTGTTTCAGAGGCAGCCAAGATTAGATACCGTTCCAATAATGACTGGAGCTGTCCTATGGTAATCCGTGCCCCATATGGAGGAGGAATTCATGGAGCTCTTTATCATTCACAATCGGTTGAAGCGATCTTTGCCAATCAGCCGGGTTTGAAAATTGTGATGCCTTCCACTCCGTATGATGTAAAGGGTTTGCTTAAAGCTGCCATTCGCGATGAAGATCCAGTGCTTTTCTTTGAACATAAACGCGCATATCGCTTGATCAAGGGTGAGGTACCGACTGAAGATTATGTACTTCCCATCGGTAAGGCGGATGTGAAAAGGGAAGGGGAAGACATTACTGTCATCTCCTATGGCCTTTGTGTGCATTTTGCCCTTCAGGCAGCAGAAAAATTAGCTGCAGATGGAATCTCTGCACATGTTCTTGACTTGCGCACCGTCTACCCTTTAGATAAAGATGCTATCATAGAAGCGGCATCTAAAACGGGGAAAGTTTTACTGGTTACGGAGGACAATAAAGAAGGAAGCATCATGAGTGAGGTCGCAGCCATCATTGCCGAGCATTGCCTTTTTGATTTGGATGCTCCTGTAAAACGGTTGGCCGGACCTGATGTACCTGCCATGCCATATGCGCCTACGATGGAAAAACATTTTATGGTGAATCCAGATAAGGTGGAAAAAGCTATGAGGGAATTGGCTGAGTATTAATGACTGTTAAGAAGGAGGAACGATTTATGGCTATGGAATTAATGAAAATGCCTCAACTAGGCGAAAGTGTCACAGAGGGAACCATCAGTAAATGGCTTGTGAAGCCTGGGGATCATGTCACGAAATACGACCCGTTAGCTGAAGTGATGACGGATAAAGTAAATGCTGAGGTTCCTTCTTCCTTCACCGGCATCATCAAGGAATTGAAAGCGGATGAGAATCAAACATTGGCAGTCGGGGAAGTCATTTGCTCGATTGAAGTTGAAACGGCAAAGACGGATAACGGAAATGCTGGGCAAGTTTCTCATAGTGAGGAAAATGTTGATGCACCTGTTACAAGAGATGTGCAGCAAGCGTCGGCCGAACCATCAAGGAAAGCTCGCTATTCGCCAGCTGTGTTAAAACTTTCCCAGGAGCATGACATCGATCTTTCAAAAGTTAAAGGAACGGGGAATGAGGGACGGATCACCCGTAAAGATTTACTGAAACTTGTTGAATCAGGGAATCTTCCTAAGGCGGATGAGCCTTCCGCAATATCCGATTCGGCTCCTGTAGAGATCGCCCCTCAAGTTAATCGCCAAACCAGTTCAGTACCTAACGTGCCGACTGCGGCTGGGGACAAGGAAATACCTGTTACCGGCATCCGTAAGGCAATTGCGTCCAATATGTTGAAAAGTAAGCATGAAATTCCGCATGCTTGGACGATGGTGGAAGTTGATGCAAGCAATATGGTGAAGTTGCGTGATAATCTTAAATCCGAGTTTAAACAAAAAGAAGGCTATAATTTAACGTACTTTGCCTTTTTCGTCAAAGCGGTTGCTCAAGCCCTTACGGAATTTCCAGAGCTAAATTCGATGTGGGCAGGCGAAAAAATCATACAAAAGAAAGAAATCAATATATCGATAGCCGTTGCAACCGAAGATGCCTTATTTGTACCGGTCATTAAAAATGCCGATGAAAAATCAATCAAAGGTATAGCAAGGGAGATACAGGAACTTGCATCCAAAGTGAAGGCGGGTAAGTTAAAAGCAGAGGATATGCAAGGTGGTACGTTCACTGTTAATAACACTGGCTCATTCGGTTCTGTCCAGTCCATGGGAATCATCAATTATCCACAGGCGGCCATTTTACAAGTTGAAACGATTGTAAAACGTCCAGTGGTCATAAATGATATGATTGCAGTACGAGATATGGTGAATCTCTGTTTATCACTTGATCATCGTGTTTTGGACGGACTGGTATGCGGACGATTCCTTGCAAGGGTTAAAGAAATCATCGAAAAGATTACCAAAGATAACACTTCCATATACTAAAATGAAGAAAAGGAAGGCCGCAAGGTTATTCCTTCAGACTGTAGGCAAACTCGATGAAAAAATCGAGAGTTTGCCTACAGTTTTTTTTGATTGGTACAATTTGCACGTTGAATGGAACTCCAGGCACTCGATTTCCCGTGCGGGTCCGCCCTCGGCGCTCTTGGCTCCTGTGGGGTCCCTCCTTGGACGCGCTATTCCCGTTGGAGTCTCGCACACCTGTTCCAATCACCTTTTTTAAAAAAAATTGATAGTGTGATGATGGTAGTTCTTGATCATCATTTAGTCCAGCAGTTATTGATTCCCCTTGCTTTTCTATTTGGTGAGAGCTGCTATGCCGAAGTCGATCGCCAAAGTTTAGACCCTGTCATTTCTCTTTTCCGTAGAAAAACATCGACAAAAATTTTATTTTTGCTATTATTTTATTAAGAGCTGTTCTAATACAGATCAGGGGCTGTACTTGATTTAGAAAAGGCGAAATAGGCTAGTTGTTTCCCTAATAACAGATTTGCTAATTTCTATTGTCTTAAATTTCAAGAAAATTATGGTAGAATGTTAGTATAATCCAGATCAAATTGACGGGAGGGTGGTTTTCTTATCCAAAACTGACTGAGCGTTCGTTCTCTCAAAGAAAGGACAGGGCGTATGATACGGCAGAAGATAAGAAAGCGATTACAAATGGAACTGAAAGATGTAAAAAACATAACCTTTCCTAAGCCTTCTTTTGAAGAGTGGAAAGAAGCTGCGGAAGCAAGTTTAAAAGGGAAAAGTGTAGAGAAATTAAAAACGAATACATATGAGGGCATCACTTTATATCCGCTCTATACAGAAAAGGCGGATTCAACGGAAAAAGTAGCTGAATTTCCAGGATTTTCCCCTTTCACCCGAGGAACGTCCCCAACGGGATATCACGAAAAACCTTGGCTTGTCGTTCAACCTGTAAGCGGTATCACGGCTGAAGAAGCAAATGAAAAGATGAAGGCTTCATTCAAGCGCGGTCAAAATGTCGTGGCATACCCTGCACGATTGCTTGCCGAGGGCGCAAGGGCAGAAAGATTGTTTAAGGATATCCCATTAAAAGAAATCCCGGTTTTCATTGACCTTAAGGGGAAACAAAAAGGATTATTCCCTCAATTCAAAGCTGTTGCCGAAGCACAAAATACCCAATTGACAGGCGTTATTGCTGAAGATCCCATTGCTGAATGGCTCATTTGCGGTCAGCTGCCAGAAGATACGGATAACTATTTTGCAGACTGGCTGAAGACGATCCAAGATTATCAGAGTGTGGGCAGGGATTTAAAAACAGTTTTGATTAATGCGGCAGTCTATCATAATGGGGGAGCTAGTGCCGTACAAGAAATAGCTTACGGATTATCGGCTGCCGTCCAATATCTATTGGAAGGTCAAAAACAAGGGCTTTCTATTGCTTCGGTTTCCGAAAAAATAGTATTCTCTTTTGCTTTGGATTCAAATTACTTCATGTCCATCGCTAAACTGCGGGCTGCCAGAAGGCTTTGGGCAGGACTTGCAGAAGCTTTCGATACAGCATCGGACCATTTTAAAATGGCGATACATGCCGTTACTTCCGAGTTGACAGAAACGCTATATGATCAGCACGTCAATATTCTTCGGACCACAAACCAAGCTTTCGCTGCAGCTATTGGAGGCATTCAATATCTTCAAATTCATCCATTCACACACGCAACTGGTGAAACCGATGATTTTTCAGAAAGAATTGCCCGTAACACTCACTTGATTTTAAAAGAAGAAACAAATATCACAACAGTGGTCGATCCTGCTGGCGGTTCATGGTATGTAGAGCAACTCACGGATGAATTGGCTGAAAAGGCTTGGGCGAAATTCCTTGAAATCGATGCAGTTGGAGGGATTCTTGAGCTAATAAAACAAGGCGCCCTTCAGAAAGAAATAGCTGACGTTTACCAAGGAAGAGTCCAAAATGCAGCTTTCAGAAAAGAAAGCATCATCGGAACGAATGTCTATCCGAATCCCGCTGATAAGGTTAAAACCCCGACACGGAATAACAATGTGTCATATATGAAAGTGGAGAAGCCCGTTGGCATTACCCCGCTTGACTTCGATCGGGTATCCATTCAGTTCGAACAGATAAGACTACGCAGCGAAAAGTATAAAGAAATAAGTGGAACGGCTCCAACTATTGGTTTGATTAATTTGAAAAATCTCAAATCCTATAAACCTCGTGCAGATTTCGTTAAAAGTCTTGCTGCAGCAGGTGGTATGGAAACAATCGGCAGTAAGGGGTGTCAAACCGTTGAGGAAACAGTCGATTATGTAGCTGGGACCAAGCTCCCTATCTATTGTGTTTGCGGCAGTGATGCTGACTACTCGGAATTAGCGCCAGTCACCATTAAAGAAATTAAAAAGCAATTCCCTGAAATCACTATTTATTGTGCCGGCAAGCAAAAAGAAGAATTGGAGATTACACTAAGTGAAGCCGGAGTCAAAGATTTTATCCATGTTAAAACGAATGCAATATCCATTTTATCGAAATTATTGCAAAAGCTGGGGGTGAACTGAAATGAAAAGACCGAATTTTTCTGCTATAAATCCTGCTAAGTCTGAGATTAAAGGTACGGTGGAAGCATGGAAAAAGGAAGCCGAAAAAGCAGTTGGGAAAAACATTGAAGATCTTCTGTTTGAAACCAATGAACAAATAAAAATCAAACCGCTTTATGTTGAGGAAGATAATCGCGATTTGGAGCATATGGAAAGTGTGCCAGGCATCGCTCCTTTTACAAGAGGGCCCTATCCTTCCATGTATGTCAATCGTCCTTGGACGGTACGTCAGTATGCAGGTTTTTCGACTGCTGAGGAATCCAATGCGTTTTACAGGCGTAATCTGGCGATGGGGCAAAAAGGGCTCTCAGTTGCTTTTGATTTAGCTACACATCGCGGTTATGACTCCGATCATCCACGCGTTGTCGGAGATGTGGGGAAGGCGGGAGTTGCCATTGATTCCATTCTTGACATGAAAATCCTGTTCGACGGCATTCCGCTTGATCAGATGTCCGTGTCAATGACGATGAACGGTGCTGTATTACCCATCCTTGCATTTTATATCGTGACAGCTGAAGAACAAGGCGTAACACAGGATAAGCTTTCAGGCACGATTCAAAATGACATCTTAAAGGAATACATGGTACGGAATACGTATATCTACCCACCAGAAATGTCCATGAAAATCATAGCTGATATATTTGAGTATACATCCAAATATATGCCCAAGTTCAATTCCATTTCCATCTCCGGTTATCATCTGCAAGAAGCGGGGGCGCCGGCTGATATCGAACTTGCCTATACGTTGGCGGATGGGCTTGAGTATGCACGTACCGGAATGAAAGCAGGTATTGATATCGATAAATTTGCACCACGCCTGTCATTCTTCTGGGCTGTAGGAATGAACTATTTCATGGAAGTGGCGAAAATGAGGGCAGCCCGTTTCATTTGGTCCAAATTGATGAAACAATTCGAACCGAAAAATAATAAAGCGATGGCATTGAGGACGCATTCCCAAACTTCAGGCTGGAGCCTCTCCGAGCAGGATCCGTTTAACAATGTCGCAAGGACCCTTATTGAAGCGCATGCGGCTGCACTTGGGCATACACAGTCCCTGCATACGAACGCATTGGATGAGGCCATTGCCTTGCCAACTGATTTCTCGGCACGAATTGCACGTAACACACAGCTATATCTGCAGGAGGAAACCGGGATCACAAAAGTAATCGATCCATGGGCGGGTTCATACTACGTAGAATCGCTCACTAATGAATTAATCGAACGGGCTTGGGCTCACATAGAAGAAATCGAAGGTCTGGGTGGAATGGCGAAGGCAATTGAAACCGGCCTTCCAAAAATGAGGATCGAGGAAGCAGCTGCAAAGCGTCAGGCTAAAATCGATTCTCAAGTTGAAACGATCGTAGGCGTCAATAAGTATCGTTTGAAAAAAGAAGATCCTATTGAGATACTGGAGATTGATAATACGGTAGTTCGCGAAAGTCAGCTTAAGCGTTTGAGCGAATTAAAAGCGAAACGTGATCAGGCAAAGGTGGATGAAGCTCTTCAAACGCTATCCATGGCTGCCAGAACTGGCGAAGGTAACCTTCTTGAACTGGCTGTTCAAGCTGCAAGAGTACGCGCTTCATTAGGTGAAATATCCGATGCGATCGAAGAGGTGGCTGGACGTCACAAAGCAACGATCCGTTCTATCAGCGGCGTATATAGCTCTGCATACTCAAAAGAAGCGGAAATCGAGGAAGTCGTCCGCATGACGGAAGAGTTCCTTGAAAATGAAGGAAGAAGACCGCGTTTGTTAATGGCTAAAATGGGTCAGGACGGTCATGATCGTGGAGCTAAAGTAGTAGGAACGGGATTTGCGGATTTAGGCTATGATGTCGATATCGGTCCATTATTCCAAACACCGAAAGAAACAGCCATCCAGGCCGTGGAAAATGATGTGCATGTAGTCGGAATGAGTTCGCTTGCTGCCGGCCATAAAACTTTGTTGCCGCAGCTTATGATGGAACTGAAGAACTTGGGCCGTGAGGACATTATAGTGATCGTAGGCGGCGTCATCCCTGCACAGGATTATGATTACCTAATGGAAAATGGGGCTACAGCCATTTTTGGACCTGGTACGGTCATTCCACAGGCAGCGAAGAAAGTGCTTCAGGAAATATACAATCGCCTCGGATATGAGGAAGTGGCCCAATAATGAGTGAAGACAAGAAGCCGGAATGGGTCGATCTTAACAATCAGGAAGGTTTTGCTTCTTCATTAAAGCCAGGTGTGGAATTAGCAGCCAGCCAAAACAAGCCTTCAAAAAGCAAATTCGTCAAAAAGCATAATGTAAACATACCGGTCCTTGAACTTAAAGAGGGAATCATAAAAGGGGACAGGGCCAAGCTAGCTAAAGGGATTACATTGGTTGAAAGCAATGCATCCCACCACTTGGATCATGCACAGGAATTATTGCATGCCATCCTTCCTCATACAGGGAACTCGATTCGCATCGGGATTTCCGGAGTGCCCGGTGCCGGAAAAAGTACTTTTATCGAGACGTTCGGAACATACTTATGTGACAGGGGTCATAAGGTTGCCGTTTTAGCCGTCGATCCAAGCTCTTCGATCAATGGCGGAAGTATACTAGGTGATAAGACAAGGATGGAGGAACTGGCAAGAAACCCCCATGCCTTCATAAGACCCTCACCATCCGAAGGCACTCTAGGCGGAGTTCACCGCAAAACGAGGGAAACGATGTTGCTTTGTGAAGCGGCAGGATTTGATGTGATTCTGATAGAAACTGTCGGTGTCGGTCAGAGTGAAGCTATAGTTCGCAGTATGGTCGACTTCTTCATGCTCCTTGTCCTAACAGGTGCCGGAGATGAATTACAAGGGATGAAAAAAGGGATTCTGGAACTTGTGGACGGAATTGTGGTCAATAAAGCCGACGGAGAGAACATTCCGCTGGCGATTAGGACGAAGTCCGAATATAGCAGAATTTTGCACTTCCTTCAGCCAGCAACAAAGGGATGGGCAGGAAAGGCATATGCTTGTTCCTCCATAACCGGTAAAGGAATCCCTGAACTTTGGGATGTATTGAATGAATTTTCCGATATGACCAAGGAATCGGGTGTTTTTCAAGAACGGAGAAGAATGCAATCTAAGGAATGGCTTTATTCTTTGATTGATCACCAGCTTAAAACGATGTTTTATAAAAACGAAACCGTCAAAGGTCTTCTCCCTATACTCGAGAATCAAGTGATGTCAGGGAATAAAACGGTCACTGCTGCTGTTAAGCAGGCCTTTGAATCTTTTACAGAAACATTTAAATCAAATTAAAAGAGATAAAGGATGGGGCATGAGTGGAATGTCTCCTAGCATGTCCCATCCTTTTGTAAGTCTTGTTGTTTCACACATGATTCTCGCTTCTATTTCGTAACATGTTCAAAACGGTTTATGCGGTTTTAACAGGTAAATTTATTGAATCACGAAGTGGCAATTGTTATGATAGGATTGAAGAGAAAACTTGGAAGGAGCAAATGCCATGAATATGGATTTTAATTTTTTAATGAACGACGTAGTCAAACAGGCTCGCGATGAGATAAAGACTGCTGGATATACAGAATTGACTACTCCCGAGGAAGTAGAGGAAGTATTTGCACAAAAAGGAACGACACTTGTTATGGTCAACTCCGTTTGTGGCTGCGCTGGGGGAATTGCTAGACCTGCAGCTGCTCATGCAATCCATAATGATAAACGCCCAGATCAGCTTGTAACCGTTTTTGCTGGGCAAGATAAAGAGGCGACGGAGAAAGCCCGTGATTATTTCGAAGGGTATCCGCCGTCATCCCCATCATTTGCATTGCTGAAGGATGGGAAAATCATCACCATGATAGAGCGTCATGAAATTGAAGGGCACCACCCGATGTCTGTAGTAGAAAAATTACAAGACTACTTCGATCAATATTGCGAAGAAGTGTAAGCCAATAGCCATAGCTAAAAAACCGCCCATCCGGCGGTTTTTTTATTCATGATTTTGCATAATTCAGAGGCATTTAGGAAAGAAGATAGATAAGGATGCCGATATATTCCCTTTGGAGCTTAAAGCGCGAAACTTAGAAGTGGAATTATAGCAATATTCTGAAAAATAAATCTATTATTTACGTTATTGAATAATTATAAGAGTGTGTTAAAATACACATTAGTGTATGAATATTAGTTATTCAAATTTTAACTAAACCAAATTCAATAACAAGAGAATTGAAAATATCATTTTGGAGGAATAATAATGAAGTTGAAAAAGCAGTTAGCATTGTTGCTTACTTCTGTTTTATTAGTAGGTATTTTAGCAGCATGCGGAACATCCGGGAAAGAAGATAAGGACACAGCTGGTACAGAAGACAAAAAGGTCCTGGTAATGGGAACATCTGCGGATTATCCGCCATTTGAATATGTTGAAACATCTAAAAGTGATGAAATCAAAGGATTTGACATCGATATCGCTAAAGCAATCGGAAAAAAATTAGGTTATGAGGTTAAAGTCAAGGACATTGACTTTAATAGTCTTGTTCCGGCTCTCGAAAATAAATCGGTCGATTTCGTTATCTCTGGAATGACTCCAACAGAAAAACGTGAGCAATCAGTCGATTTCAGTGATATTTACTATACAGCTAAAAATATGATCGTCACGACAAAGGACAGTAAAATCAAAACTGTTGAAGATTTAAAAGGGAAAACTGTAGGCGTACAGCTTGCATCCATTCAGGAGACATTGGCAAACGATTTGAATAAATCCCAAGATCTAGGGATGAAAATTGAAAAACGGAATCGTATTCCTGAGGTTGTTCAAGAAATGTCAACAGGACGCTTTGACGCCGTGATCATGGAAGATACTGTGGCAAAAGGCTACTTGAAAGATAATAAAGAATTGGTGGGCCATTTGATTAAGTCTGGTGAAGAAGATGCCGGTTCGGCAATCGCTTTCCAAAAAGGAAGCAAGTTAACTGAAGAATTCAATGCCGAGTTGAAAAAAATGATGGAAAATGGTGAAATGGAAAAATTAATATTAAAATGGTTCGGTGGCAGTGAAACTGAATAATACAGAGAGATGAAAAGCGTTCAGAAGAGATTTAGTATGCCTTCTGAACGTTTTTCCGCGCTTTATTGGTATTAAAATGAAGCAGGAGGAAGGACCTAAGATAAAGGCCTTCATAAGAGAGGATGAATGGAGTGAATCTGGAATTTGAAAGGATTATGCCTTCCCTTCCATATATCCTGGAGGGGATACCGACTACATTAAAGGTTGTAGCGGTAGCGGCAGTAATCGGATTTGTTTTGGGAATATTATTATCTATACTTAAAATCAGCAGAATCAAGCCCTTAAATTGGATTGCTGACTTTTATACATCCATTTTTCGCGGTACACCTTTGGTGTTGCAATTAATGCTGATTTATTTTGGTTCACCACAAATATTAGGGATTCAAATCGAAGCGTTCCAAGCAGCATTTTTAGCATTCGGGCTAAATTCAGCGGCATATATCTCTGAAATTATCAGGGGAGGCATTTTAGCTGTCGATAAAGGCCAACGAGAGGCTTCGCTTGCACTTGGGGTTCCCTATTCAGGGATGATGCTTAATATTATCCTTCCGCAGGCGATCAAGAATATCCTGCCATCGCTTGTGAACGAATTGATTTCCTTAACGAAGGAATCAGCCGTTGTCACAATTATTGGATTAGGGGATATCATGCGCCGTTCTTATATTGTCGGCGGTGAGACATATAAATTCTTCGAGCCGATATTATTTGCCGGCCTCATTTATTATGTGATGGTCATGGTTCTCACCATCTTAGGCAAAGTGATTGAAAGGAGAATGAGACGCAGTGATTAAAATTGATGGACTCAAAAAAAATTATGGTAAGCTCGAGGTATTAAAAGGAATCAGCACCGAGATAGGGCAGGGTGAAGTGTTAGCGATCATCGGTCCATCCGGTTCGGGAAAATCAACTTTCTTACGCTGCATCAATATGCTTGAAACTCCAACTGATGGTGAAATCAGGTTTAAAGATCAAATCATCACTGAAAAAAAGACCAATATCATGAAAGTGCGTGAAAATGTCGGAATGGTATTTCAACATTTTCATTTATTTCCGCATAAAACCGTCCTGGAGAATCTGACATATGCACCTATGAAGGTGAAAAAACTATCAAAGGCCGAGGCTGTGAAACAAGCTCGTGAGCTCTTGACTAAAGTCGGTTTGTCCGATAAAGAATCTACTTATCCGAATCGTCTGTCAGGCGGGCAAAAACAAAGGGTCGCGATTGCACGGGCATTGGCAATGAACCCGGAAGTAATCCTTTTCGATGAGCCGACTTCAGCGCTTGATCCCGAGATGGTAAAAGAAGTGCTCGAGGTTATGAAGTCACTGGCACATACTGGGATGACCATGCTGATCGTAACGCATGAAATGGGATTTGCCAGAGAAGTGGCCGATCGTGTACTATTCCTGGACGGAGGTCTGCTCGTTGAGGAAAGTGCTCCGGAAGAATTCTTTTCCAATCCGAAAAGCCAGCGTGCAAAAGACTTCTTGGAAAAGGTTTTATAAGCTAAAGGAAATAGTATATAATTATGAAAAAAAGGTAACGTTTAGGTTACCTTTTTTATTTTTTTCCTATAATGTATTTTTGCGTGAATGTATTTAGAAAAATTGGAAATTTAACTCGCAAAGGACTGTGAAAATATCTGATTTCCTGATAGTATTATAATAGATAGAGAAAGAGCCAGGTGATACATAACAATGTTTAAAATCGGATACAGGACGATTAAAACTGCTTTGGGGGCCACCCTGGCAATTATTATTGCACAAATGCTTAATCTCGAATATTTCTCTGCTGCGGGAATAATTGCGATCTTATGCATTCAAGTTACAAAAAAGAAGTCGGTGTATGCCTCCTGGCACCGGTTTTTAGCTTGTTTGATCGCAATGGCCTATGCATCCCTATTCTTTCATTTCATCGCATTCCATCCGCTGATAATAGGTTTGATCCTCTTGATTTTCATTCCAACGACAGTTGCCTTGAAGATTAATGAGGGGATTGTGACGAGCAGCGTCATCATCATGCACCTATACGGGGCGGGTGACATCACTTTTTCCCTGCTGATCAATGAAACGATATTAATTGCAGTTGGAGTTGGAGTGGCACTTGTCATGAATCTGTACATGCCCAGTGTCGATGACAAACTGCTGGCCTACCAAGAAAGCATCGAAACGAACTTTAGTGCGATCTTGATGGGAATTGTCCGCTATTTAAGGGATAATGATCACACATGGGATGGTAAGGAAATCACCGAAACAGCCAATCTTCTTAATCAAGCCAAAAGCCTTGCCTTCAGGGACGTGGAAAATCATTTTTTAAGGGAAGAAGACCTGTATTACCATTATTTCAAAATGCGTGAAAAGCAATTTGAAATAATTGAACGAATTCTGCCCTTGGTCACGAATATTCCACTGGTCGTCAAGCAAAGCGGGATAGTGGCTGATTTTATAGAAGATTTGGCAGAAAACGTCCACCCACAAAATACGGCCATCCTTTATCTGAAGAAGCTTGAAGAAATGGAGATTCATTTTAGGGGAATGGCACTGCCGCAGACACGGGAAGAGTTCGAATCCAGGGCCGCATTACTGCAGCTCATGAAGGAAATGGAGCGTTATTTATTGTTGAAGCATTCCTTCAAGGGACTACCCAAGCAAAACAGCAACCGAATGAAAAAGAGGCACTTGGCTTAAACTAAGCAAAAAAGTGAAGGAATTGATACAAATGAAATGGATCCTTTCTTTGTTGCTTATGCTACCTTTGTGGCCGTTGCAGGTACAAGCCCAACCTCAATCGGTTAAGCCTGGCGATCCGTTTATCATCATCAATAAAGCTAACAATAAATTGGCGTTCATTGATGATAACGAGGTCAAGGAGATTTTGCCGGTCGGTACGGGAAAGAGTCAGGAACTTACACCTGAAGGGATTTTCACGGTCAAAGTAAAAGCAGTCAATCCATATTACCGGAAAAAAAATATTCCTGGCGGCGATCCCAGGAACCCTCTGGGGTCGCGGTGGATTGGATTCGATGCACGAAATACCGATGGGAGGATTTACGGCATTCATGGTACGAATCAGCCATCATCAATTGGTAAATACATTTCAAATGGCTGTGTACGGATGCATAAATCCGATGTAGAGCGTTTGTACGAAAAAGTCCCCATCGGCACTAAAGTGTTGATCACCATATCGAACGAGGATTTCAAAACGTTGGCAAAGAAAAATGGAGCGATAAAATAAAGAGAGGGAAGCTTTGCTCCCCTCCCAACGGTTTCTATTACAAAAGAAATGCGATACCTGATAATAAGCTCATTAATAACATTGAGATAAGCATTAAATACACGACGATTTTTCTGATTTTCTTGTTTCCCATATGCTCTCTCCCTTAAAACAGTTTAATTGATTTTATTTTAACTTGAACATTTAGTAGAAACAAGTAAAAGTATAATGTTCATATTATTCCGAATCTTAAAAGGCTTTAATGCAAGATTAGTAGTATTTTAATGGAGTCATCCAATAATACATAGCATGGGGGTTTTTATGATGATTAAAAATATCGATCATATAGGTATTGCCGTCAAGTCACTGGAGGAGGCCTTGCCACTTTACACGGAAATATTGAAATTGAAACTTGAAGGAATCGAGACAGTGGAGAGGCAAGGAGTGAAAGTGGCCTTCATCCTGGCAGGCAATACCCGTTTGGAGTTGTTGGAAGCGTTATCACCGGCAAGCCCAATCGCCAAATTCATCGAAAAACGCGGTGAAGGGATTCATCATGTGGCACTTGGCGTCGATGACATCGAAGAGAGAATAAAAGAAATCAAAAAATCTGGATTGCGTATGATTGATGATTCATCAAGAAAGGGAGCGCACAATGCGGATGTTGCTTTCGTTCATCCCAAGTCTACCGCGGGTGTATTATATGAGCTTTGTGAACAAGCATTATCAAAGGAGGAGCAGGAATGACAGATATATACGATACGATCAATGACCTATATGACAGACGCCGCAAAGTGGAAATGGGCGGCGGTGAAGAAAGAATCGATAAGCAGCATGAAAAGGGCAAACTTACTGCAAGGGAAAGAATTGAACTTTTAGTTGATCCGGGTACTTTCATAGAGCTTAATCCTTTTATCAAACACCGTAATACCAATTTTGGCATGGAAAAGGAAGAAGGGCCAGGAGAAGGGGTTGTCACCGGTTACGGAAAGGTCAACGGCCGTGATATTTATCTGTTTTCACAGGATTTTACTGTTTTTGGCGGGGCACTCGGTGAAATGCATGCTCTGAAAATTGCCAATGTTATGGATTTGGCAGCGGAAAATGGAGCCCCTTTCATAGGTTTGAACGATTCTGGTGGGGCGCGTATTCAAGAAGGCGTGGTTTCGCTTGACGGATACGGCCAAATTTTTTACCGGAATTCCATTTATTCAGGGGTCATTCCACAGATTTCGGTTATTATGGGACCTTGTGCAGGTGGAGCCGTATATTCCCCAGCCATAACCGACTTTGTCTTCATGGTTGAAAAAACGAGCCAAATGTTCATAACAGGTCCTAAAGTCATTGAAACGGTTACAGGGGAAAAGATTTCATCTGAAGGATTGGGTGGAGCGGCAGTACATAATACGATAAGCGGTAATGCCCATTTCAAGGGAGCATCTGAGGAGCAAGTATTGGCGGACGTTAGACGTCTCCTGAGTTATCTTCCACAAAATAATGAAGAGAAGCCGCCGGTTTTGGAAGCTGACGATGGGGATGACTACCGTCCGGACTTAACGGATGTAGTCCCTTATGAAGGGATCCGTCCATATGATGTTCGGAAAGTATTGGAGCAGGTTGTCGATGAGGATTCCTTTATGGAAGTTCAAGAGGGCTTTGCGAAAAACATAGTGGTCGGCTTGGCGCGTATCAAAGGGAAATCAGTGGGGCTTGTCTGTAACCAGCCAAAGGTGTTGGCTGGGGGACTTGATATTGATTCATCAGATAAGGCTGCCCGTTTTATTCGTTTCTGTGACTCGTTCAACATTCCGCTAATTACGTTTGAAGACGTTTCAGGGTTTTTCCCGGGCGTTAAACAAGAACATGGCGGGATCATTCGCCACGGTGCAAAGCTGCTATATGCTTATTCGGAAGCAACAGTACCAAAATTGACGATCATTCTGCGTAAAGCATACGGAGGAGCTTACGTGGCCCTTAATAGTAAATCCATCGGTGCGGATCTTACGTTTGCATGGCCGAATGCTGAAATCGCGGTAATGGGTTCTGCTGGAGCGGCAAATATCATTTTTGCCCGTGAAATTCAAAATAGCCAAGATCCGGAAGCGACACGTGCAGCTAAAATTGAAGAATACCGTGAGAAGTTTGCCAATCCATATGTTGCCGCAAGTCTTGGAATGGTGGATGATGTTATTGATCCCCGTGAAACCAGGATTAAGATCATTCAATCTCTTGATATGCTACGCAACAAAAAAGAAAACCGACCATGGAAAAAACACGGAAATATCCCGTTGTGATCCAACATTGCAAGGAGCCCAAACTATCTGTTTTGGGCTCTTTTCCATACTGGGGAAGATATCATTTAAAAGAAAACCATTTATAAGCCATCATTCACCCAGAATGCCATTCTGGGGTCTTCCTTTTCACATTATTTGCCGGGGCGCTGCTTTTAGAAGTATAATTAAAGAGGAAAACTTTTTTGGAGGTTTTATTTTATGATAAATGAAGAACGTTTAGTTAATGAATTTATGGAATTGGTGCAGATTGATTCCGAAACGAAAAATGAAGCAGCCATCGCCAAAGTGCTGAAAGAAAAATTCGGGGCACTGGGTGTAGAGGTTTTTGAAGATGATACAACAGCAGTTACCGGTCATGGTGCAGGGAATTTAGTATGTACTTTAAAAGGAATGAAAGAAGGCGTAGATACCATTTATTTCACCTCCCATATGGATACGGTTGTACCAGGTAATGGAATCAAGCCTTCCATCAAAGATGGATACATAGTGTCAGACGGAACGACCATTTTAGGTGCGGATGACAAAGCTGGATTAGCGGTCATGTTAGAAACGCTTAAAGTGTTAAAAGAACAGAATATCGAACATGGTACAATCGAATTCATCATTACAGTCGGTGAAGAATCTGGCTTGGTAGGGGCAAAGGCATTGGATCGCTCCCTTGTAACGGCTAAATTCGGTTTTGCACTTGATAGTGATGGAAAAGTGGGAAATGTGGTTGTTGCTGCACCTACTCAAGCGAAAGTATCTGCAACCATTTTAGGCAAGACTGCTCACGCTGGTGTCGCTCCTGAGAAAGGCGTTTCGGCCATTACGATCGCTTCAAAAGCAATCTCTAGAATGCCATTAGGCAGAATCGACGAGGAAACGACAGCCAATATCGGACGTTTCCAGGGAGGACAGCAAACCAATATTGTTTGTGACCATGTTGAAATCCTTGCAGAAGCAAGATCCTTGATTCCTGAAAAAATGGAAATACAGGTAGCGAAAATGAAAGAGGCATTCGAGACTGCAGCCATTGAAATGGGCGGACGTGCTGAAGTTGAAGTTAACGTCATGTATCCTGGTTTTAAATATGGTGCTGGTGATCATGTAGTCGAAATCGCAAGAAAGGCAGCAGAGAAAATCGGCCGTCCTTGTGAGCTGGTTAAAAGCGGCGGAGGGAGCGATGCGAATGTCATTGCAGGCTTTGGCATCCCTACTGTCAATCTCGCAGTGGGCTATGAAGATATCCATACTACGAATGAAAGAATCCCAGTTGAGGAATTAACGAAGCTAGCTGAAATGGTTGTCAGTATCATCAAAGAAGTATCAGGGGAATAATCACCCGAAATATGACAGGGAGATGGAGGAGAGTTTCCTGAGTAAATCGAAAAAGGCTTTCGTATTTCTTGCAGGGGACGATGAATATCCTTGTCGATTGAATTCGTGTTTCGATCGAAAGACCTGGTGCCTTGCTTTCCGGGGTTTCCTGCAACCAGGTAAATCAGCCCCGGCTAGATGGTCAAAGGTGGATTGAAATAAAGACGGATATCCTCCATCAAACATTGTCCAGGAACCCGTGAAATCTTGATTTTTACCAAATACCTTTGAACGGTGTCCTATTAGCAATCAAAAAACAAAGTATATTCAAGGTGTTGCCATTTGATTTACGATCATTGATCAGCAAAAACTCGTATATATTTGCCAAGGTGTTCTAAGTATTGAAGGAATATATGTACAGTCATCAATGACATGATGGCTGTTTTTCTTGGAGTGGAAGCATCTTTCAACGTGGTTACCAAAGATAAATAGGGGTACCTTAATAGAAATGGTTTTTTATTGGGCCTATTATCCGGTATTTTTTAATTTTACAAGGATGTGACGGTCAAACATGAAGGACATGTATCCCAAAAATGGCAGGGTCATTCTCCATGTAGACATGAATAGTTTCTATGCTTCAGTGGAAATGTCATATGATGTTTCATTAAAAGGCAAACCGCTTGCCATTGCAGGCAATGTTGAAGAGAGAAGGGGCATAATCGTCACCTGCAGCTATGAGGCGAGGAAGTTCGGGGTTAAAACGACCATGCCGATTTGGCAGGCGAAAAAACTATGTCCTCAATTAGTCATTCAGAAACCGAATTTCGAGCGCTATCGAAAGGCATCACTGGCTATTTTTGATGTTTTAAGGCAATATACAGAGATGGTTGAACCGGTTTCGATAGATGAGGGGTATCTCGATATTAGTGAATGCGCCGAATTGGGTTCGCCTTTAGATATAGCCAATAGCATTCAGGAAAGAATTTTTAATACGATGGATCTCCCTTGCAGCATCGGGATTGCCCCTAATAAATTTTTGGCTAAAACTGCTTCTGATATGAAGAAGCCAATGGGAATCACCGTGTTAAGGAAACGGGACATTTCGGAAAAGCTCTGGCCTTTACAAGTGGGCCAAATGCATGGCATCGGGGATAAGACCTCGGAAAAACTTCAAACTATCGGGATAATGACGATCAGGGACCTTGCACACGCCAATGATAGCCAACTTAAACAGCTTCTAGGGATCAATGGCATCCGTTTGAAAGATAGGGCTAATGGAATTGACTCAAGGGTAGTGGATCCTGAAGCGATTTTTGAGCATAAGAGCATTGGGAACTCGACAACTCTTCCGCATGACTCCACCAATCAAAAAGAATTGATCGGTGTATTGGATAAGCTTTCCGGGAAGGTAGCCGTCCGTTTGAGAAATAAACGCCTGCTTGGTCAAAAAATAGGTGTGACGATCCGTTACAAAGACCGCCGCACAATAACGAGAAGCAGAACGGTCCCTAATCCAGTTTTTGAAAAAAAGGATATTTTGGGTGGAGCTATCGATCTCTTTATGAAAAATTGGAATGGGGAAGGAATCAGGCTTCTTGGTGTCACTGCGTATGATGTCATCGAAAAAGAGTCGGCCTTCAAGCAACTGGATATTTTCTCCTTTCAAGAGGATGCAGAAAAAGAACCTCTGTATGAAGCGATGGAACACTTGCAAAATAAGTACGGAGAAAATATTATTAAAAAGGGATTACCCTTGAAAAACCGTTCAATAGGAACAGACACTAGCTTCAGCAAAGATTTCTTTGGGCAATCCAGGAGGAATGATCCTTCTTTTGACAAAGAATAGCGTACAAGCTGTGTAAAGATATAGAGAAGGGAAAGATGAAGCATGACAAAACAGCAGATTGGCGTTATCGGACTGGCCGTAATGGGTAAGAACCTTGCATTTAATATTGAAAGCAGAGGATATTCAATTTCCGTGTATAATCGCTCAGGATCAAAAACGGACGAAATGATGAAGGAAGCGGAAGGCAAAAACGTAACAGCCGCTTATACGCTTGAAGAATTCGTCAATTCTTTGGAAACGCCACGCAAAATTTTATTGATGGTTAAAGCCGGAGCGGCAACAGATGCAACGATCGAGCAATTAAAACCGTTACTTGAAAAAGGTGATATCGTTATTGATGGAGGTAATACCTTCTTCAAGGACACTCAGCGCCGCAATGAGGAATTAAGCAAGCTTGGCATCCATTTCATCGGTACAGGCGTCTCAGGAGGGGAAGAAGGAGCTCTAACAGGTCCATCCATCATGCCTGGAGGTCAAAAAGAAGCATATGAACTTGTTGCACCAATCTTGAAGGATATCTCAGCTAAGGTCGATGGTGATGCTTGCTGTACATATATCGGACCGGATGGGGCAGGTCATTATGTTAAAATGGTACATAATGGTATTGAATACGGGGACATGCAGTTGATTTCCGAATCTTATTTCCTTTTGAAAAATCTCCTTGGATTATCTGCTGAAGAATTTCATGAAGTCTTTACTGAATGGAATGAAGGGGAACTTGATAGCTATTTAATTGAAATTACTGCTGATATTTTCAAAAAATATGATGAAGAAACTGGCAAGCCGATGGTCGATGTCATTTTAGATAAAGCTGGCCAAAAAGGTACAGGGAAATGGACAAGTCAAAGTGCGCTTGATCTTGGTGTTCCACTTCCAATCATTACGGAATCCGTGTTTGCCCGGTTTATTTCAGCAATCAAGGACGAGCGTGTTGAAGCGAGTAAAATCCTTCGTGGTCCAAAAGCCGAATCATTTACAGGCGACAAAAAGGCTTTGATTGAAAATATCCGTAAAGCACTTTATATGAGCAAAATCTGTTCATATGCACAAGGATTTGCACAAATGAAAGCAGCATCAGAAGAAAATGACTGGAACTTGCAATATGGGGAAATCGCGATGATTTTCCGTGGCGGCTGTATCATTCGTGCACAATTCCTCCAAAAAATCAAGGAAGCGTACGATCGTGAAGCGAACTTGAACAACCTTCTTCTAGATCCATACTTCCAAGGGATCGTCGAAAGCTATCAAGGAGCTTTACGTGAGGTAGTGTCAACGGCTGTGATGAACGGAGTTCCGGTTCCTTGCTTGTCATCAGCACTTGCCTATTTCGACAGCTATCGCACAGAAACGCTGCCAGCTAACCTGATTCAAGCTCAGCGTGACTATTTTGGAGCTCATACTTATCAACGTATTGATAAAGAAGGAACGTTCCATACCGAATGGATGGAAAAATAAAAAGTTCAAGCCGGTATAAAAGGGGATTCCCTTTTATACCGGCTTTTTTTTGTTGTAATATTCATCATGTTAAGGACCTCGAATGCACAGAAAAAAAGAGGGCGCTTCTATGTAAACTGGCACCCATGTCAAGGACACTATAAAAAAAGAGATTAAGCAACTAGAAGATGATTCCTATATTGAATTGGAGTCATCTTTTTTAAATTCCACTGATATCGATAATTGTTATAGTAAACCGTATAATGATTTATTTTCCTCTTTAATTCTTTCAATGTTCTAGCCGACCGATAATCTACTTCATCTTTTAAATGACCAAAGAATGATTCCTGTGGGGCATTATCCCAACAGTTCCCTCTCCGAGACATAGATTGGCCTAAACCATATTTTTTTACTAACTTTTGATACCTTGGGCTGGTATAAAGGCTTCCTTGTTCCGAGTGGATAAAGGCTTCTGAATGTAGAATAACTTTCTTTTTGTTTATTAATTTCTTGATCGTCTGAGTTGCGATGTCTAAAGTGATACGGTCAGAAACATGATGAGCTACTATTTCGTTAGTGGAGGCATCTTTTACGGTCGACAAATAGGTCGTGCAATTACCGTTATATGGCAAATAAGTAATGTCGGTTAATAACATTTTCCCAGGAACTCCTTGCTTAAATTCTCTGTTTAGCTTGTTTGGAACGACATGGTGCTCTTTTGTTGCCTTAGCGATCTTTTTATAAGGATTGGGCCTTCTATGAGGGCAGACCATTCCAAATTCCCTCATGATTCTTTGAATCTTTTTTCGGCTGCAGAGATGGTTATAGTCATTCTCCAATATCATTTTAATGGAGCGTGAACCTTTCTTATATTCCCGATGATTAAACGCCTTTAATATCATCTCTTTCGCTTCTAAGTCTAATTGTTCTCTTGCTTCTCGGCTATCGGATGCTTTTAGATAGCTATAGTACCCCGAACGGGAGACCCCTAAAAGGTCACAAAAATATTTGGTCATACGCTTAAATTGATGCTGTTCAATGGTCTCATAAATCAACTGAAATACTCTACTCGGATCTAGGTTTTCGCTTGCGTTTAGCAACCTCCTTTCTGTCGTTTCTAGCTTTTTTAACAGCTCCACCTGTCCCTCTAGAAGCTTAATCTTCGCTTCTTGCCTTTCAATAATTTCTGACTGAGAAAGTTCCCGTTTCATTGGCATGCCAGAAGCTATTTTCCTTGAATCCGTAAGCCCAATTAACCCTTTCTTTTCATAAGCTTTATTCCACCTGTAGGCAGTTTGTTCAATTCGCTTAATTCCTAAAAGATCCACGTCAAAGCCATTCTCCACAAAAATTTGACGTGGGAGTTTGCCAGCTAGATATTCATTCATAAATCTATTTTTAAAGTCGTCCGTATAGGTAATAGCTAAATGACTAACACGTTGTACATTGGGATTCTTCTGAGTATTTTTATCTCGTTAGTTGAAAATGTTATCTTGCTCATGTTGTCTCCTAATCCACATATCTTGAAATTCAAGTATATAAAAAAATACCTGTAGATAAAACACTCTTTTTCAAGTGTCCTAACTACAGGTACCCTATTACTATGCACCCTCTTTTTTTACTATCTTCGATGCTCTACAAGGTCAATGACCCCTAATACAACATGTGCCAAACCGAAACCAAAAACCGTATTAGCTACCATTTTGTTTGAGCCCCGGGTCTGCTTCATTGCATAACCCGCAGCTGTCACGGCTGTGCCCAACGCTGTTGGAATTAATCCTTCACGAATGTCCATAAGTTTTAATCCCTCCACACCAAAGTTAGTGGTGCCATCCTCTGACACCTTTTCTAGTGTAACCTTAGCAAGGACTTAGCATTCTTTTTCCATGAGGGTGAAAAATGGTAAAAATGAACTAGTTGTAAATAGTCCCAATTAATTTACCTTTTTTAGGAAAAACGTAGTATGATGTATGTCATTCATCCTTGCTTTTTAGGTTTAAACACCTGCGGAAAAAGGAATATGGACATTGAAAGAGTTCGACGGACCGTAGGATACAGTAGGCAGAAAGAAGAGAGAAGGAGCGGAGACTTATGTTCATCATCTGGTGGGCTGTAGCCATTTTTTTATTTTTCATTGCCTTGGAATCTGGTGTTTCCTTTTGGCTTAATTCAGAAATAGAGGAAGAAATGTTTAAGCCCAAGGAAATGTTTGATATTATCCGGAATAAATTGCTGAGGAAGAGTGTTTCATGAATAAAGAAGGGATGCAGAATCAAATCTGCATCCCTTCTTCATTTCAATCAACATCATTTTCGTTTTTCTTGATTTCCCACCAAATATGTCCATCTTCTGCCAGGAGTTCATCAGATGCCAGTGGACCTGTGGATCCCGCTTCATAGTTAGGGAAAGACTCTTCCTTTGTATTTTCCCATGCATTGGAAATGGTATCGACGAACTTCCATGATAGGGCAACCTCGTCCCAATGCGTAAAGTTTGTAGCATCCCCGCGCATGCTGTCAAACAATAGCTTTTCATATGCCTCGGGAGAATTGATGTGTTCGATCCCTTTGTTGGAGACGGTCAGCTTCACTGGCTTTGTATTTGATGTCGTTCCGGATTTTTTAACATTTAAGTACAGTGTGATCCCTTCATCAGGCTGGATATGGATAACGAGAAGATTCGGGTTCAGCGTTTCTTCCGTTTTATAATACAGATTCATTGGGATATCTTTGAATTGAACGACGATATTCGTTGATTTGACATCCATCCTCTTTCCGGTACGGATATAAAAAGGAACACCGGCCCAACGGAAGTTGTCAATCATCAATTTACCCGCCACATAGGTCTCTGTGTTGGACTCGGGATCTACGTTATGTTCATTGCGGTAGGCCGGAAGTGTTTGACCGTCTATCGTTCCTTCACCATATTGGCCACGGACGAAGTATTGATTGACTTCGTCCACTTTCATTGGTCGAAGTGAGCGCAATGCCCTCACTTTTTCGCTTCGAATCTCTTCTGTCGTCAAAGCGATCGGAGGTTCCATGGCAAGCAAGGCCACCATTTGCAGCAGATGGTTTTGGACCATATCCCTTAGGGCACCGCTGGTTTCATAATAACGCCCACGTTCTTCAACGCCAAGAGTTTCGCTTGAAGTAACCTGGATATTGGATATGTATCTGTTATTCCATAGCGGCTCGAATAGGGCATTTGAAAAACGTATGACCTCAATATTTTGTACCATTTCTTTACCTAAATAATGATCGATACGGTAGATTTCATCTTCAGCGAATGCCGTTCGAATCTGCTCATTCAATTTTTGTGCTGTTTCGAAACTGTGTCCAAATGGCTTTTCTATGACAAGGCGCTTATATCCATTCGTGTCAGTAAGGCCTTGAGCTTTAATCTGTTCGGCAATCGTTCCGAAAAACTCGGGTGCCATCGCCAAATAGAAGATCCGGTTTCCTTCTAATTGATATTGTCCGTCCAATTTTTCGGCAATGTCTTTCAACTGCAGGTATGATTCCGAACTGGAGACATCATGGGAGTGATAATGGAAATGGGAAATGAATTCGTCGACCTTTTCTTCCGCATGTCCGAACGTAAGTATGGAATCCTTGACACTTGTTTGGAACTCCTCGTTCGTCAAGGGCCTCCTTGCTACTCCAACGACGGCGAACTTATTGATTTTCTCTTTTTGAAATAGTCGATATATGGAAGGGAATAATTTCCTCTTCGCTAAATCTCCGGTAGCACCAAAAATCATGATCAATGCTGTGGGTTTATTATTTTCTGTCATGTTAAAACCTCAACTTTCCGTTAAATCTGTCTATAAAGTTGGAATTCCCGTATGTGTACCAATTTCTAATTTTACGTTTAGCTTTCCCTCAAAGCAATCAATTTGCGCATTTTTTCTCATATTTCATTAAAAGTTTAATTTGGGTTCGGTTTTAATGAGTCATAAATGAAAGAGCACCTTGGTTATGCTATAGTTAAGTCATAAAGTATTTGCAACGGAGGTAGTATGAGTGGATTTCGTTTTATTGGGTACAGGCGCTGGCGTTCCGGCTAAAGCACGCAATGTGACATCAATCGCCCTTCAATTATTGGAAGAACGAGGGACGGTTTGGTTATTCGATTGTGGGGAAGCAACACAGCATCAAATATTAAAAACGGCGGTCAAGCCGCGAAAGGTTGAAAAGATATTCATCACCCATTTACATGGTGACCATATCTTCGGACTACCTGGATTTTTAAGCAGCAGATCTTTTCAGGGCGGAGTGGATAAATTGACCGTATATGGTCCACGAGGCATAGATGCATTTATTAAGACGAGCTTGCAGGTGAGTGGAACTCATTTAAAATATCCCTTGGAAATCATCGAAATAGAAGAAGGCGCAGTGTTTGAGGACGAAAAATTCACGGTGACGGCCATGTCGCTTGATCATGGCATTTACAGCATCGGTTACCGGATTGTGGAAAAAGATCGTCCAGGAAGCTTACTGGTCGACCGGCTGCGGTCTGAAGGTGTGGAGCCGGGGCCTCTTTTTAAAGCATTGAAAAATGGACAAACGGTCTGTCTCGATGATGGCCGTGTCTTAAATGGGAAGGACTATCTCAGTGCTCCGCAAAAAGGCCGGATCATCACGATTCTTGGTGATACAAGAACGTGCAGCAATGCGCTCATTCTTGCTGAATCGGCGGATTACCTTGTTCATGAAGCTACATTTTCAGCGGAAGAATCCGAAATGGCATCAGCCTATTATCATTCGACCACCGTTCAGGCTGCAGAAACGGCTTTGAAAGCGGGAGCTAAGCATCTAATCCTTACGCATATCAGCTCACGATATACTCCGGAGGATGCTGAGAGGCTAAAAGAGGAGAGCAAAGCGATCTTTGCAAACACGATTATGGGTGAAGATCTAATGGCAATTAAAGTTCCTTTGTATTCAGAGGAATCGGGCAGCTGAAATCAAAGCCAATGTTTGGTATAATTAATCAATTATTCATTGGATATTTAAAGGAGTGTAAATATGACTGACAAAAGTGACCTACATACTAAAGCAATGGATTTTCTCCTAAAAACAAGCCGTACTTTTTTCATTCCAATCAGCTATCTTCCAAAGGGATTAAAAGAGGCTATTGGAGCTGCGTACCTTTGCATGCGCGCCATCGATGAGATCGAGGACCACCCAGGTCTTCCTGCAGATATTAAGGTTTCCCTTTTACAGGCTCTTAGTGAGCTGCTTGATGCGGATTTCAGGGAAGAAGACCTTCAATCGTTATTTGAACCATATAAGGATGATCTTCCCGAGGTGACCCTGTTTCTTTCGGACTGGATTGAATTTTGTCCTCCCGGTGCAAAAGACAAAGTCTTGGAGTCGACAAAGGAAATGGCCGAAGGCATGGCAAAATGGGTTACGAAGGACTGGCAAATCCATAATGAAGAGGAACTCGATGATTACACATATTATGTTGCAGGTTTAGTGGGGGTCATGCTGTCTGATATGTGGAATTGGTACGATGGAACCGAAACGGACCGTGAACTTGCCGTCGCATTTGGCCGTGGTCTTCAAACGGTCAATATCCTTCGTAACCGTGAGGAAGATGCAGAACGCGGTGTAAACTTTTATCCGGATGGCTGGGGTTTCGACGAGATGCTTGCCCATACGGAACATAATCTTGCATTAGCCGATGCATACATTGGAGAGATTGAAACGAAAGAGATCATCCACTTCTGTAAAATACCCTTGGAATTGGCAAAAGCCACATTGAAAGCCCTGAAAGAAGGCAAAGAAAAAATCGATCGTACTACAGTTACCGAAATTGTCAGCCAGGTTGTCGAACACTGATTTTTCATAAAGCTGCTGTGAAAGATACCATACCTTTCACAGCAGCTTTTTTCATGTTTTACATTCAGAACTCGAAAAATTCTAAAAAGTTAAAAAATATATTGGAATAATTGGGACTAAACGATTATAATTTAGGAAATAAAAGCGAAAAAGTTGACGTCGCTAGAAAAAACCTAATCTTAAATAAGAAAAAAGCGGGGGGAAAATATGAAAAAGAAATTATATTCAACTGCAGCTATGACATTGGTCGCAGGGTTATTATTGGCTGGGTGTGGAAATGACAAGGAAAAAGATGCGGCAAAGGGTGACAGCAAAAAGGATACCTTCAACATTGGGGTAACACAAATCGTTCAGCATGATTCGCTGGATCAGGCTTATGAAGGATTCCAGGCGGCATTGAAGGATAGTGACATCAATGCCAAATATGATCTTCAAATTGCACAGGGTGACCAAAATAACAGTCAAACGATCGCCAATAACTTTGTTGGGGATAAAGTGGATTTAATCTTTGCCAATTCTACTCCTAGTGCTCTTAGCGCTTTGAATGCGACAAAGGATATACCAATCGTTTTTACATCGGTTACCGATCCTGTAGCGGCGGAGCTCGTTACATCTTTGGATAAGCCAGGCGGAAATGTGACGGGTACGACGGATTCCCATCCTGAAGCCATTGCCAAATCAATGAAATTCCTGGCAGAAGAAATTGGCGCCAAGACAATTGGGACCGTTTATAATACAGGGGAGCAAAATTCCGTCGTCCAAATAAAAAACGTGAAAGCGGAAGCGAAAAAAGCGGGATTGAAAGTCGTGGAAGCATCTGTCTCCACTTCTGCCGAGGTTAAACAGGCAACGGAATCATTAATCGGAAAAGCCGATGCTTTCTATATCATTACTGATAATACCGTTGTCTCCGCACTGGAATCGGTCATTTCGGTGGCAAATGATAAAGATATCCCATTGTTTGTTGGTGAGCTTGATTCCGTGAATGCTGGTGGTTTTGCAGCATATGGCTTCAGTTACTATGATATCGGTTATGAAGCGGGGCAAAAAGCGGTTGAAATCTTGAAGGATGGCAAAAAGCCTGGAGATATCGCAGTTCAATATCCACAAAAACTGAAATTGGTCATCAATGAAAAGGCAGCAAAAGATATGGGTGTTGAAATAAAAGAAGAATGGAAAGCAGATGCTGAGTTTGTAAAATAAACTCTGCTTTTGTTCGGGGAAGGAAGAAAAAAATGTTCTCAGCTTTATTCAACTCTTTTGAGTCGGGAATGATTTATGCGATCATGGCACTAGGTGTCTATTTAACATTCAGGATTCTCGACTTCCCGGATATGACAGTGGAAGGCAGTTTTGTGACAGGGGCCTCTGTGGCCGCCATTATGATCGTAAACGGTTTCTCGCCAGTCATAGCCACGTTTTGTGCCATGTTGGCAGGTTTCATTGCTGGGACAATTACGGGATTCCTGCATACGAAAGGAAAAATCAATCCACTCCTGGCAGGTATCTTAATGATGATTGCCCTCTATTCCATCAATTTAAGGATCATGGGTGCATCTAACATTCCGTTGCTTTCTCAAACGACCATTATCACGAATATCCAGGATGCCTGGGCTGGCACTGGCCTGGACAATATGTTGAATGGTCTTTTATCGATCGTGGGCCTCGGTGATAGCTTGCCAAAAACGTGGGCCATACTAATTATTATGTTGCTTGTAGCTTTAATCATTCAAGCTGGAATGTCAGCTTTTTTAAAAACGGAAATCGGTCTTGCTTTACGTGCGACGGGTGATAATGAAGCAATGGTCAAGAGTTTTTCCGCCCATACAGGCAACATGAAGATCCTGGGACTTGCAATCGGAAATGCACTTGTGGCTTTTTCGGGATCGTTGGTTGCCCAATATAACGGGTTTAGCGATATTGGCATGGGGATTGGAATCATCGTCATCGGATTGGCATCCGTCATAATTGGCGAAGCATTATTTGGCTCAAAAACGATTGCACGTGCGACACTTGCGGTCATTGGGGGAGCGATCATTTACCGAATTGTCGTAACATTGGCACTTCGCGTGGAATTCCTTGAAACAGGTGATGTTAAATTAATTACGGCACTTATTGTGGTCGGGGCACTTGTCATTCCGAAAATTACCGATAAACAAAAAGAGAAAAGCCGAAAGAAAAGGCGTCTCAAAGAAATACAGATGCGCCATGGTGAGACTTTATCGAAAGGGGGAGAAGGATATGCTTCAGTTAAATCAGATTTATAAGGTCTTCAATGAAGGGACACCAGATGAAAAGCTAGCCCTTGGGAATCTGGAACTGCAGATGACAAAAGGCGAATTTGTAACAGTCATCGGGAGTAATGGAGCAGGTAAATCGACGCTGATGAACATGATATCCGGCAAAATTCTCCCTGATGCCGGTGAAGTCTTCATTGATGGGGAAAACGTGTCGGCTATTGAGGAACATGCCCGTGCTAAAATGATTGGCCGCGTTTTTCAGGACCCCATGCTTGGTACGGCACCACATATGACAATTGAAGAAAATATGGCGATCGCCTATGGCAGAACCAATAGAAGAGGTTTAGGCTTCGGGGTGACAAAAAAACGGAAAGAGCTTTTTAAAGAATGTTTGGGTACCCTTCATTTAGGTTTGGAAAATCGGATGACTGCAAAAGTGGGATTATTATCAGGAGGGGAGCGCCAGGCATTATCATTGTTGATGGCGACCTTCACCGATCCTAAAATCCTGCTTCTTGATGAACATACTGCCGCTCTCGATCCTTCCAGGGCAGAGCTTGTTACAAATCTGACGAAGGAAATCGTCGAAAAGAACAAGCTAACGACGTTGATGGTGACTCACAATATGCAGCAGGCAATCGATCTTGGAAATTCCTTGATCATGATGGATAAAGGACAAATCATTTTTGAAGCAAGAGGTGCTGAAAAGCAGCAGCTTACCGTTGAAAAACTGCTTAACGAATTCCAGCGCATCAAAGGGGAAAAAATCCTCAATGACCGTGCAGTGTTGATTTAAGATGAGAAAAGGCCCGACCCAGGCGAGATTGATCCTTGGGTCGCGCCTTTTTATTTTTGGGGTGATTAATTAGAGCAGGTCCTATTACTGAAGAAATGCTCGGCATAAGAAAAATGGCTATCGGTGGGGTGCTCATGATCCATCTTGAATGATAAATCGATGTTAATCGCTGTCGGCTGTGCTCCATGATGAACTATCATTCTTTCTGTTTCCAAAAATCATTTTTATGAATGGCTTTTTCTTCGTCTTTTTAGTGGCAGCAGCTTCTTCAGCCGCGAGGAAATAATCAAACGGCTGACCCATTGGTGTTTCTAACGCTTCGATACGGGCTTCGAGTTTCTTAACGAGTTTGTGCATTTCTTCCATTTCACTTCTGTGCTGTAAAAGCTGATAGGATACAACATCGTCCGCTTTTGTTTTCAGACCATTTTCAAGCCGGGTGACCCGTTCTAGCAGTTGATCATGTTCTTTATCCGGTTCGGAGTGTTTCTGGATGGTTGCTTTTCTAATCTTTTTCTCTGAGATGCTGACCTTTTGGAGAATGATGCCCTCGTTCAGCTGATCTTGGATTTTTCTCAATAATGCAATGTCTTCATCCGAAAACTGGTAGTGGCCAAGCTGATTCCGTTCTACTTCCATGTTCAATTGGGTGACCCAGCGTTGAATCGTACTATGGGAAACATTCAGTAACCGGGCAACTGCACTTGTATTCATCGAGATTCCCCCTTTTGGTTGTTGAATTCGATAAGTTTGAGGGAATTCCTTTACAGATGACAAAACATGTATTCATTCGGCAAAGAAAGTGGAATTCCTACGTAATTTGCATAAGGAGCAATGTTGAGCGTTGTTAGGAACTTTAAGAAGCATTTGTGATGTTGTGGCTGATGGTCAGTCAAGCTATAAAGGGAAAAGTGATCCAGATGTCGAATTTACCCTTAAAGCATGGAAAAAGGAGGACTAGTATGAACAGGATCAACATTATAACTTTAGGTGTCAGGGATATTACTGAATCATTAAGGTTTTACCGGGACGGGCTGGGATTCCGTACATCGATTAAAGAGGACGAACCTGCAATCGTTTTTTTTAATAATGCCGGAACGAAACTTGCATTGTATCCTTTAGAGGAGCTAGCAAAAGACATCAATGAGAAAGAACCGCCTAAGAAAAAGGGTTTCCCGGGTCTTACGCTCGCTTATAATGCCAAATCAATTGAAGAAGTGGATGATGTGATCAACAAGGCTGAAAAGGCTGGGGGAACAATCGAGAAATCACCTCAGGATGTTGTTTGGGGAGGATACAGCGGATATTTTTCAGACCCCGATGGTTACTATTGGGAGGTTGCGTATTCGAAGGATTGGAGTTTCGATGAAAATGATATGCTGATTATCAAGTAACGCTCACTCCGGAAGGATTACCCTTTATAAGATGTCCGGATCATAAAAAGGGCTGTTGCCTGAGTGGCCAGGCAACAGCCGATCATCATCATGCGGCTTACTGCGAAACTACATATTTGGCTAGTTCTTTACTTATTTGATTGCCCATACGCTTCGATTGCTCTGTCGCTTCTTGTACACAGGCAATGAATGCTTCTTCCACTTGATGTGCTTGAAGTGCTTTCAAACCAGCCTCAGTCGTTCCGCCTGGTGAAGTTACTTCCTTTCTTAGTACGGCAGGCGTTTTAGGTGATTTCTGTAACATATCGGCCGCACCCATCAGTGTCTGGAGAATCAATTGCTTGGCGGTTTCGGAATCGAGACCTATTTTTTCTGCTGATTTTTCCAATGCCTCGACCAAGTAATAAATATAAGCCGGACCGCTGCCTGATAAGCCTGTTACCGCATCTAGCTGGGTTTCGTCGACGACTGCCACCGTACCTACCGTTTCAAAAAGGGTAATCGCCGTTTGTAATTGCGAGTCTTTCGTATGACAGTTAGCCGCAAGGGCCGTTGCTGATTTTCCTACAGCTGCCGATGTATTAGGCATGGCACGGACGATCGAGAACCGCTTGTTGGCGATTCCTTCCAAGCTTGTTGTATGAACCCCGGCAACAACGGAAATGAACAGCATTTCTTCACGAATGTATTCTTTTATTGATTGCATCGTTTCTAAAATATCTTTCGGTTTCACCGCCAGTACGACAAGGTTTGCATCCTGTACTAATAGCTGCAGCGATCTTGTTGCAGTTACACCATATTGGTTCTTTAAATAATCGAACCGATCATCATTTGATTTATTTGTTACAAAAATATTTGCTGGTTCAATCACCTGTTGGGTCACCAGCCCCGAAATGATTGCTTCTGCCATCGATCCAGCTCCGATAAACGCGATTTTTTTCATATTTCCCGCTCCTTTTTCTTTTGAATTTTCGGCCTTTTTTTGAAAAACAAAAAGACCCCTCATCCAATAAAGGACGAAAGGTCTGGCTTCCGTGGTACCACCTTTGTTCAACTTTTCCATAACAAATAAACAGAAAAGCTGCACTTGAATCCTCTAACGCGGGAATTACGTCAGGTTTTCCTGAAGGCTCATAAGGTAGGTTCAATAATGAGGGGGCGATGAAGCCTTTCAGCAATTTCCGAGCTTCACTCTCTTTACGCCATCATAAATTTACTTGGCCTTAATCAATGCCACGCCGTCTTTAATTACTTGTGATTATGAAGGATATATCAGTACTCTGTCAATGATAATATATGCAAGGACGACAAAAAGTAGACATGAATTATGTGAAAATAATGACAGTGATTTAAAATACATGTAAAATGGTAATTATACATGAAAAGTGTACTAGGAATCCTGTTTAGCGTATAAAAAGATTTATATAAATATAATTTTCTAAGGTGGATAAGATTATGGCGAATTGGAATGGAGATATTGCAAAACTTGCTTTGCCCACGCCGTTTGCAGTGGGTGATGTGAATGTTTATGTAGTTAAAGGGGATGCTTTAACGCTAATCGATACTGGAGTGAAAACAAAACGATCAAAGGAAGCCCTGACTAACGGGCTTGGGGATTTGGGTCTGAAACTGACTGATATCGAACAAATCATTTTAACCCATCATCATCCTGATCATGCTGGTGCACTCGATTTCTTTGAAAAGGAAATCCCGGTTTATGGACACAAAAACAATCAGCGCTGGCTGACTATCAGTGATGAATTCCTTGAAACCCATAATCGTTTTTTTCTTGATTATGCCACAAAGTTTGGAGTGGCAGAAGAGCTGAAAAATAAACTGATCCATAACCGCGACGAAATCAGTTTCCTTAGTGAACGGAAGCTTCATGGATATTTGGCTGAGGGAGATGAGCTCCCTGGTCTTCCAGGCTGGAAAGTGATCGAGACTCCAGGGCATGCTCAAAGCCATTTATCTTTTTACCGGGAAAGTGACGGTGTCATGATCGCAGGCGATCACTTGCTTGCCAAGATCTCACCTAATCCATTAATGGAACCACCTTTACTTCCCGGCGGTATAAGGCCTCGTCCGTTACTGCAATATAATGCATCACTTCAGAAATTATTGGATCTTTCCATATCCACTGTTTACTCTGGACATGGATCTGAAGTGGAAGGAGATGCGGTTGCCGACTTGATTCAATATCGATTCGAGCGGCAGCACAACCGTGCCATGCAGGTGAAAAGCATGCTTCAAGATAGGCCTTTATCGGCCTTTGAAGTGTGTCAGCAGCTTTTTCCGAAAGTATACCTTCAGGAAGTGGGCCTGACACTTTCGGAAACGGTCGGTCAGCTGGACTATTTAGAAGACTTGGGTGAAGTCGAAACAGAAATCCAATCAGGGGTCATTCTGTATTCAATCGCTTAATGTTCGCAAGGAGGCTCACTTTTTTGAATAAGTTGCAAGGCAAAGTTATTGTTATTACCGGTGCTTCCGGAGGGATTGGCAAGGAAGTTGCCATTCAAAGTGCAAAGCAGGGAGCCCGTCTCGTCCTCTTGGCCAGAAGCCTGGATAAATTACTACAGCTAAAGAATGAACTGATTACCCAATATGGGATTGATGCATATGCCTATAAGCTTGATGTTGCAGATACTGATCAGGTGACAAATGTATTTAATGACATCCATGCGCAAATAGGAGAAGTGGATGTATTGGTCAACAATGCTGGTTTCGGCACGTTTAAAGAAGCACAGGATACGGAATTAAATGAAACGAAAGCAATGTTTGCTGTCAACGTCATTGGATTAATGGCCTGCACAAAGCTGGTTCTTCCGTATATGAAGCAGAGAAAAGCGGGGCATATCATCAACATAGCTTCACAGGCCGGTAAAATCGCCACTCCTAAATCAACATTGTACTCTTCGACCAAGTTCGCGGTTCTTGGTTATTCAAACGCACTTCGGCTCGAGCTGATGGAAGATCATGTTTTTGTGACCACCGTCAATCCTGGCCCCATAGAAACGAATTTCTTTAACATTGCGGATGAATCAGGTACATACTTAAAGAATGTTGAAAAATTCATGCTTAAGCCTGGAGATGTCGCTGCCAAAATCGTAGCGGCGATGCTGACCAATAAGAGGGAAATCAATCTCCCTGGCTGGATGAATTTAGCCGGGAAATGGTATAACATGTTTCCGAAAATCACCGAAACATTAGGAAAAAAAGCATTTTTTAAAAAGTAGGCTAGACTTTCGAAACTGGAAAAGGCGAAAGTTGGCCTAATAATAGGCAAAGGGGAATGTTGATGACATTCCCCTTTTTGAAATGACCGAAGTTTTCTATGTTAATAAATGGGTAACTATTTCAGGAGGAATCCGTCTATTTCTATTAGGAGGGATTTGTATGAAGATGATAGTGAACCTTTATATCTCTATATTCGTTGCCTTTATTCTGGGTAGTTGCCAATCCCCTGAATGGAACATGGATGAAGTCATTGATAAGGGGGAAGAAGGTTTCATTACGGCTCTTGACGATAAAAGGATTTTGATTAAAGGGACGTATTATAAGGTGACCAATGATACATATATTCAAGATCAACATGGTAATGACCTCGATTATTCCGATCTGGAAATCGGGATGAAAGTGAAGCCATGGCACCGGGGCGGGGTGAAGAAATCATTTCCTGGGAAAGCGAAAGCGGAACTGATTCTTGTTTTGACGGATGAAAATAGCTTAGCCGAACAAAGGGTTGTCACTGCTGCCCTCGATCATGTCAGCAAAGCGGAAAGTCAACGATTCATGGTTCTCGAAGTCGTCCATTTCCCCTCAGAGCATGTTTATAATATCGAAATGATGAATCGTTCCAACTTAGACTCTTCATTCACGGTGACAGTAGAGGATTTAACGGATGAAATATTATATATAAAATAAAATAACCGGACTGAATCACTTTGGAATTCTGTCCGGTTGTTTTATGGGGATTCGCTCACAAGAATAAGTTCTTGTCCTGATTTTATAAAGTTTTCGCACCTAAATATTTTGGTTTCCAATAAGAATTATCCATATCCGTGATGGTTATTCCTTTAGAAGACGTAGCACTAATGAATTGACCATTTCCGATATAGATCCCAACATGGGATACTCCTGTTCTTCCAGAAGAAGTATCAAAGAATACAAGGTCACCCTTAGCTGGTGAAGATACTTTTAAACCTGTATTGGAATAGAGCAATGATGTTGTACGCGGTAAGGTAATTCCTTGCGATTTCTGGAATACATAATAGACGAAGCCTGAGCAGTCGAATCCAGTCGGTGTCGTCCCGCCCCATTTGTAAGGTTTGCCTATTAAGGTTTTTGCATAGCTTATCAGGCTGGTATTATTGACATTATAAACACCAAGTGCATTAAATGTGCCTCGGCCGGCAATTCCATCGACAGTTAACCCTTTGGCTTTCTGGAATTTTTTTACTGCAGATACAGAATACGTGCCGTAATATGTAGTCAGTGAACCTGAATATGTGAAATAACCTTTGGTTTTTAAAAGTTGTTGTAGTTGTTTGACATCGCTGTGTGTCATACCGGGTCTGAGGGTTTGATCTCCAATATTTGCAAAGGCTTGCAGTGGGGTTAGCATCATGGCAGATGCAACAGCAGCTGAAGCGATCCATTTCTTCATAATTTTCATTTCCTCTCTAGCTATCTCTCTATTATTCTTAACAATATTATCCTACAATACCATTATGACAATTAGACATAATTTTGGTTACAGTTTCATTACAAAAAATGAGCAGTAAGACTGAATTATAAATAGACGAAAGCCTGTTGAAAAGGGTGGACGAATTTTAAAAAACTGAGCATATGGATCCATTAAAAATTATTCAAGCTACTAATTGATTCTTTTTAAAAAAACAATTTGGATGTTTAGTTTAAAATTGGTATTTTATCCATTTTCAGTATCAATTATATTTTTCAAGGAAATTACAATAAAAAGTAGAAATTTGTATGAAAACTTCCATTGAATAAGAACGTATATTCGGTTAAAGTTATGAATATAATAAAAGCGAACGTATATTCTTGTTAGGGTGAAGAAATGATGGATTATGGGACGATGCTGAAACAATCAATTATGTGTATCGATATGAAAAGTTTTTATGCAAGCTGTTCAGCAGTCATGCTTGGTCTGGACCCGCTTGATTGTTATCTGGCGGTGGTTGGAGATTTGAAGAGGACAGGGAGCATTGTGCTCGCGGCTTCTCCAAAAATGAAGAAGGAATTTGGCATCAAGACAGGTTCGCGGATGTTTGAGATCCCCAATGATCCGAGGATTATCGTCGTTGAACCTAAAATGGCGACCTATTTAAGGGTTTCGACGGAAATCATCCGCTTGTTCAACCGTTATGTGCCCAAAGAAGCGATTCACGTATATAGTGTGGACGAAAGTTTTGTGAAAGTCGATGGTGCCGCTTCTTTATGGGGAGATGCCCGGATGATAGCTGAAAAGATAAAGGATGAAATCGAACGCGAATTACAGCTCCCTTGTGCAATTGGAATTGGACCGAACATGCTTATGGCAAAACTTTGCCTTGATTTGGATGCCAAACATAAAGGGATTGCAGAATGGAAGTATGAGGATGTGCCAAGCAAACTTTGGCCGATTTCCCCGCTTCGTGAAATGTGGGGGATCGGCAGGCGCGTTGAAACAACCCTTCATGGAATGGGGATATTTACGGTTGGGCAGCTTGCCAATTATGATCTTGAATTACTTGAAGCGAAGTTTGGGATTATGGGCAATCAGCTTTACCACCATGCGTGGGGAATAGATTTATCAGATATGGGGGCAGCGATCATCGAAGGGCAGGTAAGCTTCGGCAAAAGTCAAATCCTGCTGCGGGATTATAAGGAGGAGCATGAGGTAAAGCAGGTCATGCTGGAAATTTGCGAAGAAGTTGGAAGAAGGGCACGCACCCATCGCAAGGCAGGAAGAACGGTGAGCCTAAGCATTGGTTACAGCAAGGATGAGTTTGGCGGAGGTTTCCATCGTTCGCGTTCGATTAGCGAACCGACCAACATTACGATGGAGTTATATAAAGTTTGCCTGGAGCTTTTTCATGAGAACTATAAGCAAAAAACGGTTCGGAGCATAGAGGTCAGACTCTCGAATATTGTGGATGATAACGAAATGCAGCTGACTTTATTCGATGCTTCGCGCTGGAAGAAGCGGGAATTGAGTTACACGGTTGATCGAATCCGCCATAAATATGGAGCCAAATCGTTATTGCGTGCGGTTTCGTATACGGAAGCGGGTACAGCCGTTTACCGAAGCAGGCTGCTTGGTGGGCATAAGGCGTAAGGGTGACTTTGAAGGGAGGGAAAAGAATGATTCGTGATCGCGGCCGTATCAAATGGACATCGATGATGTTACCGGAGCATGTGAAGATGCTGCGGGATTGGGTGGTGGAGGATGGCTATGAAACGAAGCGCATCCTGGATGAGCAGCAACTGGAAGAAATGAATGCGGTAATGGGGGAAGCGATGGAGGAAAGAAAGGATGTTACGATTGCTCATTATGAAGGAAACCGGTATCAGCTGTTAATCGGCAGGATCCATTATTATAATGAGCCCACCCAAAAGCTTCATATCGTTGATCGGTTTCAACAGGCTCACTATATCAGGCTTTCCGATATAGCGGATGTAAGGATAATGGAATGATGAGCGGAAAGGCTGTTCCAAGGGACAGCCTTTCATTTTCGAAACGGCATCGTGATGAAGGGATCACGCGGGGCGTAAGAGAATCGGCATTTGTTAGCACGGTCTTCGTGTGGCTGATCTTGCAAAAGGAAGCAGGCAGTTTCTTTAACAGAAGCGTTTTTATCGTTTATAATGGGGAAAGGAAAGACATCGGGAGGCGTGCAATCATGTATATTGAATGGACGGAAACAGCGGCTGAGAAAATAGTCGATAAGGTACAGGGACAAGAAGGATATTTACAGTTGAAATATGATACTGATGGCTGTGGCTGCGTGGTAAGTGGTGTGACCGCGCTATGGTGGGTCAACGAACCTGAAGAAGGTACCGAAAAAGTGGAAACAAACGGGATTCCTCTATATGTGGAGAAATCAAAAATGATTTTTCTTGATGAAGTCATGAAAATAGACTTTGTTCCGGAAGCGAACAGCTTTCAATTAAAAAGTCCGAATCAAATCTTAAATCCGAGGATGAGCTTTTTTAATAAAATCTAAATGAAGCAAAGAGGGAATCTTGGATTCCCTCTCTTTGCTTCTCAGACAAGTTTTAGAAACTGGTCGATTTGATCTTCATATTCTTTTGGATTTTCATTATAAGATTGAGCGTGGGCCCCTTTTTTAGCGATGTACAGCTGCTTTGGGCCCTCTTTTGCTGCATATAATTCCGCTGTCATGGAAGCGGGAATGAAACTGTCATTTTCACTATGGATGAAGAGCACAGGGTTTCGGATATTTTTCATATAATCGATTGGTGACACTTCATTGGTCCAATACCCATCACGGAGTTTGATGAACGTACGCCCAAGCGGAAACACGGTCCAAGAGGGAAGTGGGACTACATGTTTAAGCTGGTGTTTGATCTGATCCTCGAAATTTGAAAATGGACAGTCGGCAATGTAAAAATCAGCGCCATCTTCAAGCATTCCGGCATATAAAAGCAGGGTTACAGCCCCCATGGATTCTCCATGAATGCCAATATGAAGGTCGGGACCTTTACGTCTTTTCAATTCATCGATTACGGCCTTCAGGTCGAATTTTTCATAATGTCCATAACTGCTCGTCTTGCCACCGGAATCCCCATGCCGGCGGTGGTCATAAATGATTGCATTGAAGCCCCGCTTAAGAAAAATATTCATGTATTTAATCGAATTGACTTTGTTCTCCGTCACGCCATGAGAAATGACCACCCATTTATTAGTATCATGCGGTTCGATAAACAAGCATTTCAAGGAATATCCGGATGGTGACGATACCCAAATTTCCGTTTTAGGCAGATTATCAAAATCCTCCGTGATCAGGCGTTTAGCCATGATTTCACGATTTTGGATAAAATCATCTTCCTTCTTTTTCATGTACATGATCCGATTGGAAAAATAAATGCCGACACCGATGATATACGATAGGATTCCAGCCAGTGTAAACCACCATTTCTTCATGAGATGTCCTCCTCGGTTGATTTTCTTTATTTTACCATGAGGGAAATGGGAAAACACTGTTTGCTAAACCATGACGAGGAAAACGGCAGTCGTGTTATAATAATTTCATAAATGGCCAGGAGGTTTTAAGGGTGAAAAAGAAACAGCAGCGAAATCAAAATCAAAGCAAAAACCAAGATAAAGATTCATCTTCATTGAAACTTGGTGATATGATCAATCAAGATATCATGTCCCAGCTTCGTCAAAAGCAAAAGGAACTTAATGAGGCTGAACAAGAAAAAAGGGCAGCGGAAGAAGAAAAAAAACGCGAAGAAAGAAAGCGTCGGGAGAAGAATAAATCATTCGAAGAACTATTGGGTGAAAGCAATCTGAACTGGAAGAACTATAAATGAAGAACAGGGGGCAGTTTAAGTTTTAAGAGGGCTGACTCCCTTTTTCCGTTCAGGAAGACCATTCCTTGCTGATATTCCTTTATTTTATAAAGTATAACGATTATATTAAAGATAAGTTCGATATGCTTTCATATCGGATGGACTACAATTAGCTGGTGATATGATGCAAAGTAAAATAGAAAAAGTACTGGAAGACCAATTATGTTTCCTGCTTTATGCAAGTTCAAGGGAAATGACGAAGAAATATAAACCGCTGCTTGATAAACTCGAAGTGACATATCCTCAATATCTTGTTCTTCTTCTATTATGGGAACAGGATACACTTACAGTAAAAAAACTAGGGGAGCTCCTTGCCCTCGACTCAGGAACGCTTACCCCCATGTTGAAACGAATGGAGCAGAATGGCTTGATTGTCCGTGAACGTTCGTCTGAAGATGAACGGTCTGTCATGATTAAGTTGACGGAAAAGGGACTTGGTTTACAGGAAGAGGCCTGTTTCATTCCCGATCGCATTTCGGCAATGTCGGGTGATGATAAGAAGGTGGTTGAGGATTTAAAAGCTTCGCTGCTCCAACTATTGAAAACATTACAGAAATTTTAGCAAAGAAAAGACGCTTGGTGACCCCAAGCGTCTTTTTGTCGGATTTAATCTACATCTATTTCAAAGGCGACGTCCACATTGCCATTGATTGCTTTTGAATAAGGACACATTTGATGCGCTTTATGAACAAGGGTTTCGAATGCCTCCTTGTCGACCCCGGATCCCTTCACGGCCAAAGTTACAGCCAAGCTGTACTGATGCATCTCACCCATCAAAAGACTGACGCTTGCGGTGACTTTGGAATCGAAAGAAACGCGTTCAATTTTACCAACTGATTGCAAAGCACTATCAAAACATGCAGCATATCCAGCTGCAAAAAGCTGTTCCGGATTAGATGCTTCAGGCATCTGTTTAGCCCTAGGTGTTCCAGGCATTGCAATATCAACCGTGAAGTTGCCGTCAGCAGAAATTGCCGTTCCTTCTCTTCCGCCATCAACTGTTACAGACGTTGTAAATAATGTTTTTGTCATCATTTTTTCTCCCTTATCTTCTTATTTTTAATTGTGCACAATTGAATTTTACAATATTTAATTTGGAATGTCCAATGAAAAAGGGAAAACGTTGGTATGAAGTTAAATTGGTTTGGAAATGGATTGGAATGATGGGAAACTTGAAAGCGGTATAGAAGCAGTAAGACGAAAAAAACGAAGGAACGGAAAAAGGCTGCCTATCAAGTTGGTTAAACGGAGATAGTGCAGCCTAAAGGTTGTCCTGGCATTCCTTTGAAACATTTAGTTTAGTTCTATTCTTTTTACTCCCGGTGACTTTCATATTTGTTCGCTTTGGTTAACCGCTTCAAGATATCCAACTCGGTTTTGGACAGTGAAGGGCTGTTAGCGGCCTGGCAGTTCTCACGGAGCTGCTGTACTGAGCTTGCTCCTGGTACAACGGTAGCGACGCTTTGATGTGACAATACATATTGAAGTGCCGTTTCATTCAACTTCCTATCAGAAAGTTTGTCCTTTATTTGCGGAAGCAAATCTTTAAGTTCGTGATGGCTATAGTCAAGGTATCCATCCTCATTTGCCTTTTCAAGCATTTTTTCACTGAGCAGCCCTTTGGCAAGGGGGCCGCGGGCGATAATGCTGATCTGGTTGTTGTCCAAAAGGGACAGCCACTCTTCTGGGCGGCGGTCGAGTAGATTAAACTGCATCATCACGGAATCAAGCTCAGACTTTTCAGTGAATTCCTTGATTACATTCGGACGAATCGAGGAAATTCCATAATGTCGGATATAGCCTTCTTTTTTCAAATCTTCAAATGCTTCTACCGTTTCTCCGATATTGTCTGAAATGGTGCCGCCATGTAACTGATAAAGATCAATATAATCAGTCCCCAATCGCTTTAAGCTATCTTTTACAGCCGTTTTAATATAGGCGCCAGATGGATCCCAGCTCCAGGAATCTTTATTTTCATTCCAGCGGTTTCCGACCTTGGTGGCTATGTATACCTTATCGCGGACCGATTTTAAATTCTTTCCGACGATTTCTTCATTCATACCGAAATCATATAAGTCAGCAGTATCAAAATAATTGATTCCTTCATCTAAAGCGGCCTGTATGATTTCGGATGCCTGATTTTCAACAGTCCCCAATGACATGCATCCGAGCCCGATTTCAGAAACTAGCAAGTCAGAATTTCCTAGTCTGCGTTTTTTCATGTTATCCACTCCCTTTACATTCATTGTAAAGGAGAAATCCATTTCACTCAAAGATTCACTTGATCCGTTTTAAAGGCGTGGGCGGCACCTGATCATGTATGTCGGCAATCCAATCATTGATATAGACATATTGATTTTGTAATTGTTTTAGTTTTTGAAGGATTTCCCAACTCTTTCCGGATAAAGTAACGCTTTTTTCCAATACGTAAACTTTCATTAAATCGCCCTCCATCTCTATTATGGTAAAATGTATGAGGAATCATGCTGCAATTAGAACAGAGGAGTGGTCAGGATGAAAAAATTTGAAGAAAAAACGCTGTCTTCGAAAAAAATCTTCAAGGGAAAGGTAATCAGCCTGCAAGTGGATGATGTAGAGCTTCCAGATGGGAAAACGGGTAAACGTGAAATAATCAAACATCCGGGGGCGGTTGCCATCATAGCTCTCACGGCAGACAATAAAATCATCATGGTTGAGCAGTACCGTAAAGCGCTGGAGAGGAGCTTGGTGGAAATTCCTGCAGGAAAGCTGGAAGTAGGCGAAGAGCCGGTTCTGTCGGCTAAACGGGAGCTGGAAGAGGAGACAGGTTATGAATGTGGAAAAATGGAGCACATCATATCCTTCTATACATCCCCAGGTTTCGCCGATGAATTGGTCCACCTGTATATGGCCCACAATTTGAAAAAGAAAGAAAATGCGGCCCCACTGGATGAAGATGAATTTGTCGAGATGCTTGAACTCACGTTGGAGGAAGCTCAAACTTATATGGATGAAGGGAAAATCCAGGATGCCAAAACGGCATATGCAGTTCAGTATCTGCAGTTGAAAAAGGCGATGACATCATAAATGAAAGAGTTTTACGCTGACCTGCATATCCATATAGGCAGAACGAGAAGCGGAAGGGCCGTGAAAATAACAGGTGCTAAAACGTTAACCTTCAGCAATGTGCTGCAAGTGGCAAGTGAAAGGAAGGGCCTTGATCTAATAGGGATAATCGATTGCCATTCTCCTGAAATTATCGAAGAGATCGAAGCGGGGATTCTTGATGGCGAAATCACGGAAAAGATTGAAGGCGGACTTCAATACAAGAATACAACCATCATTCCAGGCTCGGAGATTGAAATTTATGATCAGAATTGTAATGGACCGATCCATGTCCTCGCTTATTTTCCCACTTTAAAAGCGATGAAGGAATTCTCCTCATGGATGAGCGGACATGTTAAAAATATCACCTTGAGCTCCCAAAGGATTTATTGTGATGGAAGAACGCTGCAAAAGATCGTGAAGTCACTGGGCGGCCTGTTTATCCCGGCACATGTCTTTACCCCATTTAAAAGCTTATATGGAAAAGGGGTGCGATCCAGTCTGACAGAAGTATTCGATCCGAAGCTAATTGACGCCATCGAACTTGGTTTAAGTTCAGATACAGAAATGGTCAAGGATATCGAGGAGTTGGACTCCTATGTATTCGTGACAAATTCCGATGCGCATTCGCTTGGGAAAATCGCCCGTGAATATCAAAAAGTCCTGCTTGAAGAACCAAGTTTCAATGAGCTGGCAAAAGCCCTTAAAGAAAAAGGGAATCGTAAGGTGGCCGTTAATTATGGATTGAACCCCTTATTGGGAAAGTATCATCAAACCGTATGTTCAGGGTGTTTACACCAAGTATTGAGGGATGATGAACAATGTCCCGAGTGTGGTAATAAATCCATTATTAAAGGGGTATCGTCCAGGATCGAAGAACTCTCCATTTCCGAGTTGGACGGAAGAAAAGGAAGGGAAAGGCCGCCGTATATCCATCAAGTGCCACTTGATTTCATCCCAGGACTCGGACCGAAATCCATGGAAAAACTGCTGGCGGCATTTGGAACAGAGATGAATATCCTTCATGAAGTTACGCTTGAACAGCTCATGGAAATCGTTCCTGAAAAATTGGCGTGCTACATCGATTCTGCCAGAAAAGGGACGCTTTCTTTTGAAGTGGGGGGCGGAGGAAAGTACGGAAAGGTCAAAAAGGAATTAACCTGAAAAAAGTCCTGACAGATGAGATCTGTCAGGACTTTTTTAGTTTGTTGTTTTTGCATAAATGGAGGTGTCCCGCACTTCCTTGCCGTCTGCACTAAGGCAGTCATTACGCAAAATACCTTCAAGGGTATATCCCAACCTCTCAGGAATCCGTTTGCTGGCAATATTATTAGGGTCACAGCGGATTTCGACTCGTTTTGCGCCATAATGGTAAAAGGCAAATTTAGTTAACTTTTCCACTGCCTCCGTTATGTAGCCTAGTTTACTGTATCTCGTATCAATCCAATAGCCAATTTCGAATTTAGGGATATCCCAGTTAATTCGGTGGAGACCAGTGGAGCCGATGAATTGATCGTCTTCTTTCCTATAAATATGGAGTCTGATATCCTCTTTTAAAATAAAGTCCGCAAAGGACTTAAGGACGTTCTGTTCAGAAGTTTCCAACGAAACATCTTGATGTGCAAACGGCAGCCGCTGTTTCAATTCAGGTTTAGAATGGACAATGGCTTCGTAAAGATCCAGGCCATCGCCCGGCTGACAAGGTCTTAGATATAATCGTGGGGTTTCAATTTTTTCGGGAAAATCCATTAATATAGCTTTCATATCCTGCCTCCATATCATTCATATGGAAAATTATAACACGAATTAGGTTCAAGGTGTTCGGCTGATGGGGAAAGTTTTCTTAGCATAAATGAGAGAGTGAAAACATAGATTCTAGTAAGCGGAGTTGGGAGGATGAAAGATGAAAAAAAAATCTGTCGTACAAAATGCCGTAATGAAACATATTAACGAACATTCCTCATTATATGTCTTTATCACTGTGCTTTTTTTGATGGGTGTCATTTTTGGGGCAATATTGGTGAATAGTTTGAGCTTTACCCAAAAGGAAGACTTGTTCTATTATTTATCGCAATTTTTCGGACAAGTATCCAAGGGTGAATTTGCATCTTCGCATGATATGTTCAGCCAAAGTATTATGCATAATATAAAATATATCGGGGTCATCTGGATTCTCGGAATATCGGTCATCGGTTTGCCTGTCATCCTGGTTTTGTTATTTATAAAAGGGATGGTTGTTGGATTCACAGTCGGCTTTTTAGTCAATCAAATGGGATGGAGCGGGTTCTTATTATCGTTTGTCGCCATTCTGCCCCAAAATATATTCATCGTCCCGATATTCATCGTAATAACCGTCCTTGCCGTCTCACTATCAATGAAAATGATCAGCCGGATTTTCCTAAAGCAGGTTCGTGAACCGCTGAAGCCGATAATTTCGCGGTATATTTTCTCATTGGTTTTATCGGGGTTATTTTTGATTACGGCTGCCGCGTTTGAAGCGTACCTATCCCCTTCTTTAATGAAAAATGTCGTAAGTTTATTGGGTCATTGATGAAAATTTACCGTTCCCGCAAATTTTTTTATCATTAACAAGAAATCTATTTTGACAGTTTTCCCTCTTTTGATATAATGGATAGGATAGCGGCGCGGGAGGGAATATTAGGTATGGAAATAGAAAACAGAATTGATAGGATAAAAAAGCAGTTACACTCGTCCAGCTACAAATTAACGCCTCAGCGAGAAGCGACCGTCCGCGTTTTACTTGAGCATGAAGAGGATCATTTAAGCGCAGAAGACGTTTACCTCCTTGTCAAAGAAAAGTCGCCGGAAATTGGATTGGCAACAGTTTACCGTACGCTAGAGTTGCTGACTGAATTGAAGATAGTAGATAAAATTAACTTTGGAGACGGGGTTTCCCGTTATGATTTAAGGCAAGAAGGAGCTGCGCATTTCCATCATCATCTTGTTTGTGTGGAATGTGGTGCGGTAGATGAGATCCAGGAAGACCTACTTGAAGACGTGGAAGACATTGTGGAACGCGACTGGAACTTCAAGATTAAAGACCATAGATTAACCTTTCATGGCATTTGTCATCGATGTCATGACAAAGAAGAAAATTAAGGTGAATGAAGTCGGACCTTTTCCATTTAATGGAGAAGGTTTTCTGCATTTTAAAAACCTATTTTCTCAAGGAAGAGCTGTTTTTGTTTTCTCCTTTCCGAAACACGTATAAAACTTGTCCTGTTGGGCATAGATTGATACAAAGGATCGAATGGGAGGGGAAAGATGATGAAAACATCATTATCGCTTGTTTTGCACACGGCTAAAGTGATGGTTCTCTTTGTTAGCTTCACTGTTCTTTTTTATATAGGAATGGTATGGTTAAATCAGGAATATCAAAGTTATCATCGTTATGATGAACCGAAAGGCATGGCCGTAAAAGTATCGAAGGCTGTTGATACGGGTGATGATGCATGGCTTGAACGCTTAATGTTGTTTTATTTAAACGGGGAGTAATGAATATGGAGAATCAAATTAGGGATTTCATTCATTTTTTAACCATTGAAAAAGGACTTGCCAAGAATACGCTCGTCTCGTATGAGCGTGACTTAAGATCATATTGGAGCTATCTGAAAGATGTTGAAGCCATTGAAGCTTGGAATGATTTACGGCGGGTGAACATCCTGCATTTTCTCGTACATTTGAAGGATCAAGGGAAATCATCGAAGACGGTGGCGCGTCATATAGCTTCCATTCGGTCTTTTCATCAATTTCTTCTAAGGGAAAAAGTAACCGAGCAGGATCCGTCCATACATATAGAAACGCCAAAACCTGACCGAAGCCTTCCAAAGGTATTAAGCATGGAAGAGGTTGAAGCACTATTGGAAGCCCCGAAGAAAATGGATGAATTCGGTTTACGCGATAAGGCGATGCTAGAACTGATGTATGCGACGGGTATGCGTGTCAGTGAGTTGATATCCATGGATGTGAGTGATGTCCATGCATCGATGGGGTTTGTCCGATGCGTAGGGAAAGGAAATAAAGAGAGGATCATTCCGATTGGACAAACTGCATTGGGTGCAATTGAACATTATATGGAAAGTTCCCGGGAGAAAATGGCCAGTCCCAAGCACAGGACAGATTCACTTTTTTTGAATCATCATGGAAACAGGCTGACAAGGCAGGGATTTTGGAAGATTCTAAAAAAACTTGTAAAATCGGCACAAATTGAAAAAGAAATTACACCGCATACATTAAGACATTCTTTCGCGACACATCTATTGATGAACGGGGCTGATTTACGTGCCGTCCAAGAAATGCTTGGTCATGCGGATATTTCGACAACTCAAATTTATACACATATTACGAACGTACGGATCAAGGATGTATATTCAAAATTCCATCCGCGAGCTTAAAAGAATAGTAGAATGATAGAAAAGGTTGTGAATTTAACTGCGAGGCAGTTGGATGAGCAGCCTTTTTTCTCCGTTTGTACTCGACTGCTATAAGGGCTGCAAATGATTCCAATGTGCATCTTGGGGCACTTTGTTTCATTCCGAAATATATTATTTGTCTCCATCATGGTAATCGTTTACAATGTAGAGAGGTCAGACTTCTGACGTTCTCGCGATTTCATTTAAATGAAGAGTAACTGAGCAGAATAAGGGTATTATAGAGAGTATAAAAAGTGATTTACTATTTTAGGAGGAATGACTCATGAAAGGGAATTCAGCATTTAAACGAATATTTGTAATAGTTATGGATTCAGTTGGGATTGGCGAAGCACCTGATGCAGATTTATTCGGCGATAAAGGGGCGGATACACTTGGACATATCGCAGAAAGAATGAATGGATTGAACATGCCGACACTCGCAAAATTGGGTTTAGGCAATATCCGTGAAATCAAGGGGATCGATAAAGCTCAGCAACCTCTCGCATACTATACGAAAATGAAGGAAGCCTCTACAGGAAAAGATACGATGACTGGACATTGGGAAATCATGGGGTTGAATATATCGACTCCGTTCCGTGTATTTCCAGATGGTTTTCCGGAATTATTAGTCAATGAACTCGAGGCAAAGATGGGTCGGGGAATTATTGGGAACGTCCCGGCAAGCGGCACGGAAATCATTGAAAGGCTTGGCGAGGAACATATGAAAACGGGTGCGCTGATCGTTTATACATCAGCTGATTCCGTATTACAGATTGCTGCACATGAAGATATCGTCCCGATAGACGAATTATATAAGATTTGTGAAATTGCCCGTGAAGTGACAATGGCTGATGAGTTCAAGGTTGGACGCGTGATTGCCAGACCGTTCACAGGTGAACCAGGCAACTTCAAAAGAACGCCTAACCGACATGATTATGCGTTGAAGCCTTTTAACCGGACAGTAATGGATGAATTGAAAGATTCTGGATATGATGTGCTCGCAATCGGGAAGATCTCTGATATCTTTGATGGGGAAGGCGTCACTGAATCATTGAGGACCGTATCCAATATGGATGGAATGGATAAATTAATCCAAACGGTTGAACAGGATTTCAAAGGGTTAAGTTTCCTTAATCTAGTCGACTTCGATGCTTTATACGGTCACCGCCGCGATCCAGAGGGATACGGAAAGGCATTGGAAGAATTCGATGCTCGGATGCCGGAAGTCCTTGATAAACTGAAAGAGGATGATTTATTGATCATCACTGCCGATCACGGGAATGATCCGGTCCATGAAGGGACCGATCACACACGTGAATATGTACCATTATTAGTTTATTCCAAACGATTTACAGAAGGTGCCGAACTCCCGATAAGAGATACATTTGCTGATATTGGGGCGACGGTCGCTGCTAATTTTGATGTGAAGATGCCTGCCTTTGGAAAAAATATATTGGGCGATCTAAATTTAGGGGAGATTAAATAGATGTTTAATAAAATAGAGACTGCTGCGTCATTTATAAAAAGTAAAATTGAAGGCTCTCCGGAGATAGGGCTGATTCTTGGTTCCGGTCTTGGAGTATTGGCGGATGAAATTGAAAATCCGATAACTATTCCATACCACGAAATCCCGGAATTCCCGGTATCTACTGTTGAGGGACACGCTGGACAGCTTGTCATTGGACATTTAAGTGGTAAAAAAGTTGTAGCCATGCAAGGACGTTTCCACTTTTATGAGGGTTACTCCATGGAGAAGGTCACTTTTCCTGTACGTGTAATGAAACTACTTGGTGTTGAGCGGTTAATTGTAACGAATGCTGCCGGAAGCGTAAATGAAAGCTATGAACCAGGTGACTTGATGCTCATTACGGATCATATTAATCTAATGGGGGCGAACCCATTGATTGGTCCTAATGAAGAGCGTTTCGGCCCTAGATTCCCTGATATGTCGGAGGCTTATAATAAAGACCTTCGGACGCAAGCAAAAAAAATAGCAGCTTCACTAGGATTGGATATTAAAGAAGGTGTCTATATCGGCAATACAGGACCGACCTATGAGACACCGGCAGAAGTGAAAATGGCAAGGATCCTTGGCGGGGATGCAGTTGGTATGTCGACAGTTCCGGAAGTTATCGTAGCTAGGCATAGTGGTATGAAGGTGCTCGGAATTTCATGCCTTACAAATATGGCCGCAGGCATTCTTGATCAGCCTTTGTCGCATGAAGAGGTAATTGAAACGACTGAAAAAGTGAAAAGCAGTTTTCTTGAATTTGTTAAGCTTATCGTTAAAGACATATAAAATGAACAAAAAAATACAAGTACACCTAAGAGAAGCGGTGTCTTTGAAAAAGCGGGGATTCTAATATGAGAATGGTAGATTTAATTGAGAAAAAGCGTGATGGAAAGGCTCTTACTACGGAAGAAATACAGTTCATCATCAAAGGGTTTACCGATGGATCGATTCCGGATTACCAAATGAGCGCTTGGTCAATGGCAGTTTATTTCAAAGGCATGAATGAGCAGGAACGTGCTGATCTAACCATGGCAATGGTCGAATCAGGAGATCAAATTGATTTATCGATGATTGAAGGAATTAAGGTCGATAAACATTCAACAGGCGGTGTTGGTGATACCACAACTCTAGTGCTTGGACCTTTGGTTGCTGCTGTAGGTGTTCCAGTGGCAAAGATGTCAGGACGCGGTCTTGGTCATACAGGCGGAACGATCGATAAGTTGGAGTCTGTAAAAGGATTTCATGTCGAAATAGAAAATGACGAGTTCATTCGACTTGTTAATAAAAATAAGATAGCTGTCATTGGACAAAGTGGTAACCTGACTCCAGCCGACAAAAAGTTATATGCATTGCGCGATGTTACGGCTACCGTTAACAGTATCGGTTTGATTGCTGGTTCGATCATGAGTAAGAAAATCGCCGCTGGTGCTGATGCAATCGTACTTGATGTTAAAACGGGAGCGGGCGCTTTCATGAAAACTCTCGAAGATTCTGAAGAGTTGGCGCATGCAATGGTTAGCATTGGAAACAATGTGGGACGAAACACGATGGCCGTCATTTCCGATATGAGCCAACCGTTGGGTTACGCAATCGGAAATGCTTTAGAAGTGAAGGAAGCCATCGATACGCTTAAAGGAGAGGGACCGGAAGATTTAACGGAACTTTCTTTGACGCTAGGAAGCCACATGGTATATCTCGCCAAAAAGGCAAGCTCGCTGGAAGAAGCAAGAACCTTGCTGGAAAATGCGATTAAGGATGGTTCTGCACTTAACTCATTCAAGGTTTTCCTAGAAGCGCAGGGAGGCGATGGTTCGGTTGTAGATCAGCCGGAAAAACTACCGCAGGCTGCTCATACTTTCGAGCTGGAAGCGAAAGAGGACGGATATGTATCGGAAATCATCGCTGATGAGGTAGGAACTGCGGCCATGCTGTTAGGCGCCGGGCGGGCAACAAAAGAATCAGAGATTGATTTGGCAGTCGGACTGGTACTTCGTAAAAAAATCGGGGAAACCGTGGCAAAAGGTGAATCCCTAGTGACGATTTACAGCAATTTTGAAGATGTTTCAAAGGTAAAAGAAAAATTGTATGAAAGCATTGCGATTTCAAAAGAGAAAATAGAAAAACCTACATTAATCTATAAAGAGATCATGGAATAAACATTTTCCAAAAAGGGCCGCTCAAGAGCGGCCTCAGACTGTAGACAAACTCGATGAAAATCGAGTTTGTCTATTTTTATGGCTTGTACAATTTGGACGTTGATTGGAAC